>NZ_JBWGIO010000011.1:0-263760 GCF_057784215.1 Mesorhizobium sp. CNPSo 4661
GATGCCAAGGGCGCGGCCCAGGCCGGCATCAAGACGATGGAGACGATCATCCTGCCCGAGGTGCCGGAAATCATCTCGCCGATCATCTACGCCCTGCCGATCCAGATGCTGGCCTATTTCACCGCCGTCTTCATGGGCACCGACGTCGATCAGCCGCGCAACCTCGCGAAGTCGGTCACGGTGGAGTAGGCTGCCTTCCCACGATCGGTCTGTATCAATTGATGATACATGATCTTGCGGCCGACTGCGTATCAGAGTATGATACATCGCGTGGGGAAGGCTGTTGATCGTTTCATTCAAAGGCAAGACGGTCGAAGAGGTCGCGGCCGGCAGGGCCCCCAAGGGATTTCCGCCGGATTTGGTAGCCAGGGCGGAAAGGCGGCTGCGGGCGATTGATAATGCCGTTCAGCTGAATGACCTTCGGCCGCCACCCGGAAACCACTTGGAGGCTCTGAAGCGGGATCGTGCCGGGCAACATTCCATACGCATCAACGACCAATGGCGCATCTGTTTCAGATGGACAGCCGCCGGAGCCGAAGATGTGGAAATTGTCGATTATCATTAAACAGAACTCGCCCTAACCCTTTGAGGATATTGAGCTATGCTCAAGTTCGCACGCCCGATCCACCCCGGAGAATTCCTGCGCGAGGAGTATCTTGTGCCGCTCGGCATGAGTGCTGGTGCGCTTGCAAAGAAGCTTAATCTTCCGCGCACCCGGATTGAGCGCATCGTCAAGGAGGAGGTTGGTCTTACGCCGGATACAGCCCTTCGCCTCGCCAGGTTCTTCAACACCACGCCCGGGTTCTGGATGAACTTCCAGAAGGCCTGCGAGTTGGAAACCGAAGCGAGGAAAATAGCGCCGGAGCTCGAGAAGATCGTGCCGCTGGATACAGCGGCATGACGATCGCTCTTTAAAAACTTCGCAGTTCCAAACCGGCTTGCGGTTCACTAATCTTGGCGACGCAACCTGCGCCGCGGTGAATCCATGTCCGACGCCCTGAAGACCTCTGGCATGACCCGGCTGAGGAATTATTTCCTGACCGGCTTCGTCGTCTGCGCGCCTCTGGCGATCACGGCCTATATCGCCTGGTCGCTGATCGGCTGGGTCGATTCCTGGGTGAAGCCCTACATCCCGGTGCGCTACAATCCCGACACCTATCTGCCGTTCCCGGTTCCGGGTTTCGGGCTGATCGTGGCGCTGGTGCTGATCACGCTGATCGGTTTCCTGACAGCCAACATCGTCGGCCGCGCCATCGTCAATTTCGGCGAGCGGCTGCTTGGCCGCATGCCGCTGGTGCGTGGCATCTACGGCTCGCTGAAGCAGATTTTCGAGACGGTGCTGTCCAACAAGGGCGACATGTTCCGCCAGGTCGGGCTGGTCGAATATCCGCGCAAAGGCGTCTGGTCGCTGGTCTTCGTCGCCAGCGAGAAGGAAACCGAGATCAACCAGAAGCTCGACCAGGAAGGCGATCCGCTGATCGCCGTGTTCATGCCTTGCACGCCCAATCCGACCACCGGCTTCCTGATGTATGTGCACAAATCCGAGATCGTGCTGCTCGACATGTCGATCGAGGACGGCGCCAAGCTGATCGTCTCGGCCGGCATGGTGGCGCCGGAGGTCAAGGCCAAGCTTGTGACTCTGAACGGCGAACCGATCGAAGGGGCTTTAGCCAACCCGGCGCTTGGCGCTCAGCCTGCGCGCAGCAGCCGCACCGCCTCGTCGCGCCCGAACAGGTAAAGCAACAAGCGCAGCGCTTCGCCGCGTTCCGATTGCAGTTCCGGGTCGCGCGACAGGATCAGCCGCGCGTCGTCGCGCGCCGCTTCCAACAGGTCGGCATGAAACTCGAGGCGCGCGACCTGAAAGCCGGGCGTACCTGATTGGCGTGTGCCCAGCAGCTCGCCTTCGCCGCGCAGCTTCAGGTCCTCCTCGGCGATCTTGAAGCCGTCCTCGGTCTCGCGCATCACCGAAAGCCGGCGTTTGGCCGTTTCGCCGAGCGGGTCCTTGTAAAGCAGCACGCAGGAGGACGGCTTGTCGCCGCGCCCGACGCGACCGCGCAACTGGTGCAACTGGGCAAGACCGAAGCGCTCGGCATGCTCGATGACCATGATGGTCGCATCCGGCACGTCGACGCCGACCTCGATGACGGTGGTGGCGATCAGGATGCGCGTTTCGCCCTGCTTGAAGGCGCGCATCGCCTCGTCTTTCTCCGCGCCTTTCATGCGGCCGTGCACGAGGCCGATCCGGTCGCCGAACAACGGTTTCAGTGAAGCGAAACGGTCCTCCGCCGACATCAGTTTTATTTCCTCGGATTCCTCGACGAGCGGGCAGATCCAGTAGATCTTCTGACCGTCGGCGACCGCATCGCGCATGCGGCCGACCAGTTCGTCCAGCCGTTCCATGGGCAAGGTCACGGTGCGGATCGGCTGCCGGCCGGCCGGCTTCTCGGTCAGTTTTGAGACATCCATGTCGCCGAAGGCGGTCAGCACCAGCGTGCGCGGGATGGGTGTGGCCGTCATCACCAGCATGTCGGGTGCATCGCCCTTGGCGGTGATGGCGAGACGCTGATGGACGCCGAACCGGTGCTGCTCGTCGACGACGGCCAGCACAAGGTCGTGAAACGTCACGGTTTCCTGGAACAGCGCATGCGTGCCGACGACGATGTCGATCTCACCGCTGGCAAGGCCCTCGAGCGTCCCTGTGCGCTCACGCCCCTTCTCGCGCCCGGTCAGGATGGCGAGGCGCAGGCCGACTTTCTCCGCCAGCGGCGCGATGGTCGCCAGATGCTGGCGCGCGAGAATCTCGGTCGGCGCCATCAGCGCCGCCTGGCCGCCGGCCTCGACCGCGCGCGCCATGGCGAGCAGCGCCACCACCGTCTTGCCGGAGCCGACATCGCCTTGCAGCAGACGCAGCATGCGTTCGGGATCGGCGAGGTCGGCGTTGATTTCGCCCAGCGCGAATTCCTGGCTGGGGGTGAGCTTGTAGGGCAGGGCGGCGCGCAGCTTCTCGACGATGCTGCCGTCGCCGGTGAGCGGCCGGCCCGACAGGCGGCGAATTCTGGCCCGCACCAGCGCCAGCGAAACCTGCCCGGCCAGCAGCTCGTCATAGGCAAGGCGTCGCCAAGCCGGGCCTTCGACGGCGACATCGATCGGATCGGCCGGATGGTGGACACGGGCAAGCGCGTCGCCGAAGGGCGCGAAAGTTTGGCGGCGCATGAAGGCGTCGTCCTGCCATTCCGGCAATTCCGGCAGGCGCCCCAGCGCCTGGCCTATGGCGCGGCGCAGCACCTTGGACGACAGGCCCGCGGTCAGCGGGTACACCGGCTCGACGAGGGGCAGGTTTTCCGCCTCGCTGGCCAGCGCGATGTGGTCGGGATGGACCATGCTCGGGCGGCCATTGAACCATTCCATCCGGCCGGAGACGACGACGCGCTCGCCTTCGGGCATCGCCTTTTCCAGATAGGCGGCATGGGCATGGAAGAAGGTCAGCGCGATCTCCCCGGTGTCGTCATGGGCATAGACCCGGTAAGGCACCGACCTGTTGCCGCGCGGCGGCGGCTGGTGCCGGTCGACCCGCACTTCGAGGGTGACGATCTGGCCCTCGGCCGACAGCGCGATGCCGGGCCGGTTGCGGCGGTCGATCACACTGTTGGGCAGCACGAACAGAAGGTCGGCCGCGCGCGCAGCGCGGTCGCCAAGATCGGCCGGCACGACGCGCTCGATCAGCAAGCCGACTTTCGGGCCGACGCCAGCAAGCGAGGTGATCGGAACGAACAGGGGATCGAGGATGGTGGGACGCATCCTGTCAGCTTATGTCGCGACGGCGGCAGCGCAAAGGCTGACACCGCCCTCTATCCACGCTATATGCGCCGCTTTGGAGGGATGCGGCGCCATGACCGGAACACAGCGATCAAGCGAGGGGCTGGATGCCCGCCGCCGCAAGCTCCTGTTCCGCTCCTGGCATCGCGGCATGCGCGAGATGGACCTGATCCTCGGTTCCTTCGCCGACGCCGAGATCGGCGCCTTGACCGACGATGAAATCGACCAATATGAGAGGCTTCTCGAAATCCCCGACACCGAATTCCTGCCGATGGTCACCGGCGAGCACCCGATCCCGCCCGATATCGACTGCGCGGTGCTGCGCAAGATCCTGGCGTCGCGCCGGGCCATGACATTTTAAAAAAGCATATCCATGAGCCTTATCCCCACAATAGGCCTGCCCAAGGGCCGCGCCGGCCAGTTTATCGTCGACGGCGTCGCCGACGGCTACGAAGCCTTCGCGCTGATACAGACGGCGCAGGAGATCGCGCCCGACAAGCCGGTGCTCTTCGTCGCGCGCGACGGCCAGCGTCTGCCGGCGATCATCGAGGCGCTCGCCTTTGCCGCGCCCGGCCTGCCGGTGCTGGAGCTGCCGGCCTGGGACTGCCTGCCTTACGACCGCGTCTCGCCCGGCGCCGATGCCGCGGCGCGGCGGCTCGACGCGCTTTCCGCCATGATCGCGCTGGCGAAGAGACCGCACCGCGCCGTGATCCTCACCACCGCCAATGCGTTGTTGCAGCGCATCCCGCCGGCCGAGTTGATCGAAGCGCAGACTTTCCACGCCAGGCCCGGCAACCAGATCGACATGAACGCGCTGATCGCGCGGCTGGAGACCTCCGGCTTCGAGCGCGTGCCGACCGTGCGCGGCCTCGGCGAATTCGCGGTGCGCGGCGGCATCCTCGACCTTTTCGCCCCGGGCTGGAGTGAGGCGCTGCGCCTCGACTTCTTCGGCGACACGCTGGAATCGATCCGCGTCTTCGACGTAGCCACCCAGCGTACCACCGGCCAGCGCAAGTCGATGTCGTTGCAGGCGATGAGCGAGGTGGCGCTGACGCCGGAGACGATCAGCCGCTTCCGCCGCTCCTATATCGAGGCTTTCGGCGCGCCGTCGCGCGACGATGCGCTCTATGCGGCGGTCAGCGAAGGCCGGCGCTTCGCCGGCATGGAGCACTGGCTGCCCTTCTTCTATGAGCGGCTGGAGACGGTGTTCGACTATCTGCCGGACGCGCCTGTCGTCTTCGACCATCTGGCGCATGAAGCGCTGGCCGAGCGGCACACGCTGATCCTCGACCACTACGAGGCGCGGCGGAAACAGGCCGATAGCGCGTTGAAGGACGCCGTGCCCTACAAGCCCGTCGCGCCAGACCTGCTTTATCTCTCGCCGGACAATCTCAAGGCCTCGCTCGGTCCGCGCGAAGACATCGACTTCACCGTCTTCGACGCCCCCGATGTGGGAGCCAAGAAGGTTTTCCATGCCGGTTCGCGCCATGGTCGCAGTTTTGCCGAGGAACGCGCCGATCCAAATATCAATGTCTTCGACGTCGTCGTAAAACACATTGCGGACGAGCGCGCCGCGCGCCGGCGCGTCATCGTCGCCGGCTGGACGGAAGGCTCGCTCGACCGCCTCGGCCAGATCCTCGCCGAACATCACCTCGGCAACCTGAAGCCCGTCGCAACCCTTGCCGAGGTCGAAAAGCTCGAGCCGGGGCAGGCGGGTCTTGCCGTGCTACCGCTCGAATCCGGTTTCGAGACCGACCAGATGGTGGTCGTCGCCGAGCAGGACATCCTGGGCGACCGGCTGATCCGGCGTTCGAAGCGAAAGAAGAAGGCTTCCGATTTCATCGCCGAAGCCTCGTCGCTGTCGTCCGGCGACATCGTCGTCCACGCCGATCACGGCATTGGCCGTTTCATCGGGCTGCGCACCATCGAGGCGGTCGGCGCGCCGCATGACTGCCTCGAAATCCACTATGCCGGCGACGACCGGCTGTTCCTGCCGGTCGAGAACATCGAGCTTTTGTCGCGCTACGGCTCGGATTCGGCCGAAGCGACGCTCGACAAACTGGGCGGCGGCGCCTGGCAGGCGCGCAAGGCGCGGCTGAAGCGACGCCTGCTCGACATGGCGGGCCAACTGATCCGCATCGCCGCCGAGCGGCAGATGCGTTCGGCGCCAACGATGATTCCCGCGGAAGGGCTCTACGGAGAGTTCGCGGCGCGTTTCCCTTACGAGGAAACCGACGACCAGCAGACGGCGATCGATTCCGTCATGGACGATCTCGGCGCCGGCAAGCCGATGGACAGGCTGGTCTGCGGCGATGTCGGCTTCGGCAAGACGGAAGTGGCGCTGCGCGCCGCTTTCATCGCGGCGATGGAAGGGTTCCAGGTCGCAGTGGTGGTGCCGACGACCTTGCTGTCACGCCAGCATTTCAAGACCTTCTCGCAGCGCTTCTCGGGCCTGCCGATCCGCATCGCGCAGGCCTCGCGCCTGGTCGGTTCAAAAGAACTGGCGGAGACCAAGAAGGGCATTGCCGAGGGCACGATCGACGTCGTCGTCGGCACGCACGCGCTGCTCGGCAGCTCGATCTCGTTCAAGCAACTCGGCCTTTTGATCATCGACGAGGAGCAGCATTTCGGCGTCAAGCACAAGGAGCGGCTGAAGGATCTCAAGTCAGACGTGCACGTCCTGACGCTGTCGGCGACGCCGATCCCGCGCACGCTGCAACTGGCGCTGACCGGCGTTCGCGAGCTGTCGTTGATCGCGACGCCGCCGGTCGACCGCATGGCGGTGCGCACCTTCATCTCGCCCTTCGATCCGCTGGTCATCCGCGAGACGCTGCTGCGCGAGCGCTATCGCGGCGGCCAATCCTTCTACGTCGTGCCGCGCATCAGTGACCTTTCGGAAATCCATGATTTCCTTCGGGAATCCGTGCCGGAGCTGAAGGTGGCGGTGGCGCATGGCCAGATGCCGCCGGGCGAGCTCGACGACATCATGAACGCTTTCTACGATGGCCAATACGACGTGCTCCTGTCGACGACCATCGTCGAATCCGGGCTCGACATCCCGACGGCCAACACGCTGATCATCCATCGCGCCGACATGTTCGGCCTGGCGCAGCTCTACCAGCTGCGCGGCCGCGTCGGCCGCTCGAAGGTGCGCGCCTATGCGCTGTTCACGCTGCCGGCCAACCGCAAGCTGACCGATACGGCCGAGCGCCGGCTGAAGGTGCTGCAGTCGCTCGACACGCTGGGCGCCGGGTTCCAGCTCGCCAGCCACGACCTCGACATCCGCGGTGCCGGCAATCTGCTCGGGGAAGAGCAGTCCGGCCACATCAAGGAGGTCGGCTTCGAGCTCTACCAGCAGATGCTGGAAGAGGCGGTGGCAGAAGTAAAGGATACCGGCGAGGCGCAGGACGGCGGCTGGTCGCCGCAGATCGCGGTCGGCACCGCCGTGATGATCCCGGAAAGCTACGTGCCTGACCTGCAGCTCCGTATGGCGCTCTACCGGCGCCTCGGCGACCTCGAAAGCACCGAGGAGATCGACGGTTTCGGCGCCGAGCTGATCGACCGGTTCGGGCCGCTGCCGGAGGAGGTGACGCATCTGTTGAAGATCGTCTTCATCAAGGCGCTGTGCCGCAAGGCCAATGTCGAGAAGCTCGATGCCGGGCCGAAGGGCGTCGTCGTTCATTTCCGCAAGCGCGAATTCCCCAACCCGGTCGGGCTGGTGAAATTCATCGGCGAGCAGGGCTCGCTGGCCAAGATCAGGGCCGACCACAGCGTCGTCTTCATCCGCGACTGGCCGAACGCGGAGAAGCGGCTGGCAGGCTCGGCTGTTGTCATGACCCAACTGGCACGGTTGGTCGATAAAGCCGCCTAACGACGTCCACATCTGGATGTCGAGGAGCTCAGGGTATTCGCCACTGCTGAAAAACCCGGCTAGAATAGGTAATCGGCTTCGTGTAAGGAGCCGCGACCTCGTATCGAGGCTGGAAGGGCGGGCAAGCGCGTTCGCCGGTTGTTTTGACGCAATTCCGACGGAAATTTCATAGTTTTCCCTGGAGTTGCTCCGAAAGGGCGTTTGGGTGCAGCGATGACGAAATGGTCGCCGAATTCGTGGAGAGCAAAGCCGATCAAGCAGGTCCCGGCCTATCCGGACCTTGCCGCTCTGAAGGCCACGGAAGCACAGCTTGCCACCTTCCCGCCGCTGGTTTTTGCCGGCGAGGCGCGCAAGCTGAAGAAGCAACTGGCGGCGGTGGCCGCCGGTGAGGCCTTCCTGCTCCAGGGCGGCGATTGCGCCGAAAGCTTCGCCGAGCATGGCGCCGACAACATCCGCGACTTCTTCCGCGTCTTCCTGCAGATGTCGGTGGTGCTCACCTTCGCCGGCGCGCAGCCGGTGGTGAAGGTCGGCCGCGTTGCCGGCCAGTTCGCCAAGCCGCGCTCGTCCGACAACGAGACCAAGAACGGCGTGACGCTGCCGAGCTATCGCGGCGATATCATCAACGGCATCGAGTTCGACGCCAAGTCGCGCATCCCAGACCCCGCCCGGCAGGAAATGGCCTACCGCCAGTCGGCCGCGACGCTCAATCTTCTGCGCGCCTTCGCGCAGGGCGGCTATGCCAGCCTGGAGAATGTGCATCGCTGGATGCTGGGCTTTGTCGCCGACAGCCCGCAAGGCGAGAAATACGAATCGCTCGCCAACCGCATCACCGAGACGATGGAATTCATGCGTGCGGTGGGCATCACCTCGGAAACCAATTTCGCGCTGCGCGAGACGGATTTCTACACCAGCCACGAGGCGCTGCTGCTTGGCTATGAGGAGGCGCTGACGCGCGTCGATTCGACCTCCGGCGACTGGTACGCGACCTCGGGCCACATGATCTGGGTCGGCGACCGCACACGCCAGCCGGATCACGCGCATATCGAATATTGCCGCGGCATCAAGAATCCGCTCGGCCTGAAATGCGGGCCGTCGCTGACGCCGGACGGGCTGATCGAGTTGATTGACCTGCTCAATCCCGAGAACGAGCCGGGCCGCCTGACGCTGATCGCCCGCTTCGGCTCGGACAAGGTCGCCGAGCATCTTCCGAAGCTGGTGCGTGCGGTGAAGAAGGAAGGCCGCAGCGTCGTCTGGTCGTCGGATCCGATGCATGGCAACACGATCGAGGCGGCGGGCTACAAGACGCGGCCATTCGACCGCATCCTCAAGGAAGTACAGACCTTCTTCGAGGTGCACCGCGCCGAAGGCACGCATCCGGGCGGCATCCATGTGGAGATGACCGGCAAGAACGTCACAGAGTGCACGGGCGGCGCCCGCGCCATCACGGCAGAAGACCTGCAGGACCGCTACCACACTCATTGCGACCCGCGCCTCAACGCCGATCAGGCGATCGAGCTCGCCTTCCTGGTCTCGGACCTGCTCAAGAAGAGCCACCCGGTGCAGCACAAGCAGGCCGCCAACGCCTGAATGGGGGCTTGATATCCATCATTAAAGCAGGTCGCGTGAAAAAGGAATTCACGCGACCTGCTTTAAGTTTTTGATTTTAAGCATGTCTTTGTCCCGAAACCGGGCCCACTTTCGGGAGACATGCTCTAGAGGCGCTGGCGGCGACGCCTGCGCCTTTTGACGTGGGCTGGCAATCATTCGGATCGCGGGTCATTCCGGATCGGGCGGCCCGGGCGGGTCGCCCGGGAAACTGGTTCGCCCGGGCGGAATGACGGCAAAGCTGATCTCCAAGGGCGGTGCTTTGAGCGACCAGTCGAATGGCACCGTCTTGACCGGCAGGCCAGCAATCCAGGCCTGCTGTTGCGGGGAGAGTTTCCAGCCGTGCGGCCATACAAACAGCATGCCCTGATCCCGCAGGCGCTGGTCCGTGATCCAGGGGGCGAGGCGCCTGTCGAGGTTCGTGAAGATGGAGGGCTGGTCCGCAGCTTCCAGCCCGGCAAGCTGAGCCACGCCGTCCTCGCCGCCGACAATACCCAATGGTCCCGGCACCGTCTCATGCCAGATCGCCTCGGCCGTCTGCGAGATTGATCGCGCCGGCCAGCAACTCGGCTGCAGGTGGCCGAGGACGTTGCAACCTGTCCAGCGGGTCGCCGCATAGGCGCTCGACACGCCGACCACGCAAAGCAGCGCCAGCACCGTCAGTCGGCGCAATTCCTTTTGTCCCAGTCGCTGGCCCAGAAGCGCAATCGCCAGGGCGCCGACGAGATTGTACATCGTCGCGCCCCAGGACTCGCCAGTGCCGGTAAACAGCGAGGCGACCATGATCAAGAGTGCCGGCCCCAGGCCCATCCATGCCAGGTAGACAACAGCGCGCCGCTCGGGAGCAGGGTAGGCCGGCGGGGGTTCGCGTCCAGGCCCGGGCTGCCGGCGCAACAGGCCGGAAATAGCGAGCACGACGGGAACGGCGGCAAGCCCGGCAAGCTGAACGCCGATATAGTAAAGCCGGGCGCGGTGGGCGATCACCCAGGCGTTGCGATGCGCGGCATAGGAGAACGGCAGGAAATCGAGGCGGACAAGCTCCGCCGCCAACGGCGCCACGACGCCAAGAAAAACCGCGAGGCCGAGCCACGGCCATGGGGTGGCGAGCCGGCTTCGGGCACGCGCGTCGTATAAGATCCAGAGGCCGCCGAAGGCCAGCAGCAGAGCCGTCGAGAACTTGGCATAGAGCCCCAGGCCGGAAACGAGGCCGAGGGCGAGCCACCAGCCCGGTCGTCCGTCGCGCGCCGCGCGCCACAGCAACCATGAAATGCCGGCCCAGAACGGCATCTGCGCGTAGTCATGATTGAATTGCGGGGTCGGCCAGCCGAAGAAATAGATCGCGGGCATCAGCAGCACGGCGGCGAGCGCGCGGGTCGAGCCCATTATGTCGCGCGCAACCAGATAGACCAGGACGAAGGTCGTCGAGACCATCAGTTGCGACAGCATATATTGCGGCCAGCGGAATGAGCCGGTCAGGAGATGGCTGATCTCGAGCAGCCAGCACGGCAGCTGCGGGTGCTTGTAGGTCAACAGCATCCATTCGCGACCCCACATGAAGCCTTCGACGACGTCGCGGGGCGGCCCAACGTTGACGAGCGCCGGCATGACGGTCCAGCAAGCGATCTGGATCAGGCACAAAAGCGCCAGCAATCGCCATGGGTGCCGGACCAGGCCGTTCCAGATCGAAGACAGATCGCCTTCAGCCGCGGCCGCGGCGGGCCAGACATGCACGGATTCGCTGGTTCTCGACATGCGGGCCTAAAATCACACCGGTGGATTGCTGAACAGTCCGATAGCAAAAGCTTACGAAAATGTATGCTGCCGCAACATTGTAAAACCAAGATTGCGATGGAACCCGTCGCTGGCGCTTTGGGCAGGACCGGCCGGCCGATCGTTGCCGGAGACGGCCCACGGCGCCGCGGTTCCAGCAATACAGGTGCCTCCATGCGCCATCAGCATGCCGTCATTCATCACCGTGGGCTCGATTTCTGGTCGGCGCGCGCCGCGGTTCTCGTCATCATCTGCCTGCAGCTTCTGGTCATCAACAACCTGTCCTTCGGTCCGCGCTGGCTTGCCCCGACGGTGGAGGCAGCGCTGCTCGTGCCCTTGTCGATCGCGACGGCCTGGACGCAAATGGCGACGCGCAAGGCGGTCGATCACGAGCATTGGTACGCGATCGGCCAATTGCGCCTCTACATCCGCCGCACGGCACTGGTGATGACCGGGGTCATCAGCATCATGAATTGCGGATCGCTGGTTCTCCTGGTGCGGGCGCTGCTGGAAGGCCATGCCGGCGCCGGCACGACGCTGCTCGTCGACGCGCTCAACATCTGGGTCACCAACGTGATCGTCTTCGCGCTGTGGTTCTGGAGCACCGACCGCGGCGGCCCGCCGACCTGCGGCCTGGTCAAGCGCGCGCAGGCAGACTTTCTATTCCCGCAAATGACGCTGCCCGATCGGGAGATCCAGGGCTGGCTGCCGGGCTTCGTCGACTATTTCTTCCTGGCTTTCACCAATGCCACGGCGTTCTCGCCGACCGACACCTTGCCGCTCACGCAGCGCGCCAAGCTCCTGATGATGGCCGAAGCGATGATCTCGCTGTTGACGATCGCGCTGGTGGCTGCGCGGGCGGTCAACATCCTGGCCTAAAACTGCATCGATATTCAGGTGAGGCCGGCCTGCAAATGGCGGCTTCCTGCGCTTCCGGTGCTCACGTACGAAAAGTACGCTCCGCTCCGGCCTTCGCCGGCCGAAGCCCTCATAAGCGTCTCCGCCCTATGAAGGCAACGGCCGGCGTAGGCCGGTTCTCGGAACCCACCATTTTCGACTCGGCCTGACCTGAATCGCGATACAGTTTTCCGAACTCAGTGGCCGCGTTCCCAGCGCATTCCTGCTAGCCTAGGATCGGCAAAGGCGGTGCGTGAGAATTCCAGCCTCCTATCCGGGAATTCGCCGATCGCCTGGAGGCCGAAGGAGCCTATCCGGATACGCCAGGTCTGCGGCTCCAGCGGTTTTGCCTTGGCAAAGCCCTTGCACGTCAACAGCGCGATGTTGGCGCCTTTGGGATCGCGCACCGAGCGATAGCGGATCGCCTGCAACTCTGCCTCACGCGCGACGTCGGCGATCGCCTGGCAGGCGGTGTAGTCGGTGGCGTGCGTCCAGGCCTTCTCGTCGCGATCGAGCGGCGGCCGCGTCAGGTCGATCGCGCGGTCGCATCTGATCGCCGCCACGAAGGCGGTGTATTCCGCAGCGTCGTTCGGCCATGGCGTCGCCGGCGATTCCGCGAAGAACAACAAGCGGTAGAAAGCCATTTCCGCAACCGCCGTCAGCACCGTCTCGGCGGCATAATAGACGCCTTTCGTCTTGCCGGCGCGGCGGAAGCGCGAGCCGTACGGATAGACCGAGCCGTAACGAAAGGGCGTAGCCAGCAGGTAATGGAGATGGCGGCATTCCAGCGGGATCTGCGGCTTGGTGTCCTCGATAAGGTCCTCCAGCAACGCCTGCTCATCGAGCGTGTCGATGAGCTTGAGGGTGGAGACACGGTGCTGCGCCTCGACCATGCGCCAGTACTTGCCTTCGAGCCTGACGGCCTCAGACGAGAGCGCGTCGGGAGTCCAGGTAGGCAATGACATCGACAAGTCCGGCAATCGTCAGGATTTTCTCGATCGGCGTGCCGTCGAGCGTGGTGTTGGGGTTCTTCAGCCACGCCCGGGCAACGGTCTCGTCGCCGCCGACGATGGCGTCGAGCGAGCGGAACAGGCGAACGAACAGCACCGCCAGTTCGAACGGCTTGGTGCCGCGTTCAAGCAGGAATTCCTGCTTGCGCATGCGCGAGACCGTCGCCTCCGACACGCCGATGACCAAAGCGAGGGTCCTGGCGGTGATGTCGAGCAGGTCGGCCGCGCGCAGCGTGGCCTTGGTGATGACGGCGTTTTCGGCCGCCGTCGCGGCCGCGACTGGACGTTGCATAGGCGCACCCTTTCATTTCTGTGGAAAATATAGTCCACAAAAATTCTTCTGGAAAGGAGCGTGTCAGTCTTTCTTGTAAAGCAGCCAGCCCTTGGCGGGGCGCCCCGCCGTCGTCGAATGCCTGGTGACCCGGTTGCGGCCGCCGACCTTGGAGCGATAAAGCGCGCGGTCCGCCTTGGTATAGAGGTCTTCGGGGTTTTCCGCCTCCGAAGCCATGCAGATACCCAGCGATACGGTAACGGTGCCGTAGTTGATGCCGCTCTGGCTGCTGGCGAACGGGGTCTGCTCGATCAGCGCGCGGATGCGCTCGGCGATCTCGTAAGTGGCATCCTCGCTGGCGCCCTCGACGATAAGCGCAAACTCCTCGCCGCCGGTGCGCGCGACAAACATGTCGGAACGCACGCTGGACTGGAAGATCTCTGCGATGATCTGCAGGATCCTGTCGCCGACCGGGTGGCCGTAGCGATCGTTTATGTCCTTGAAATGGTCGATATCGGCAAGGATCAAGGCGTTGAACAGGATACCGCGATTGCTGTTGTAGATCCGGGTGATCTCCTTGTCGAAGGCGCGGCGGTTCCACAACTGCGTGAGCGGGTCGGTGTCGGCGAGCCGCTTGTACTCCTCGAGCTTCGACTTGACGCTTTCAAGCTCGGCCGTCTTTTCGCTGAGCGTGCTGGCGATCTGGCGGCCGTGGTCGATCGTCGAGCTGGTGGCGGCCGACATGGCGCCGGCGATCTTCTGCAGGAGCTCCTGCGAGAGCAGGCTGCGATTGCTGAGGCCGATCGAGGTCTCGTCGAGGATGCGGCCGTATTTCTCGATATGCGAGTGCTCGCTGCGTAGCAGCGTGGCGATATCCTCAAGCTCCTTGGCGATCATCTCGCGGGCGTGCTCGACAATGGCGGGGCCGTGGTGTTGCGGAAAGAAGGCCCGCCCGATGCGGTCGAGGTCCTCCTGGGTCGGGCGGTTGCTCAACGAGACGACGGCAAGGCTGAGTTCGTGATTGCTGCCGCTGAGCGCCTCGTAGAAGATTTCATAGTTGCGCGGCAGGCCGAGCACGCCGAGCTGTCGCATCGTCGCCACTACCGTGCTGGCGATGTCGGTATTCCTGTCGGTCGGAATGGCTGCCGGCTGCATGTTGTGTTCACTACCCCTTCAGTGCGACCGGAGACCTGCCACCGCCGGGAGTCGCTCGCGCGGGGATTGGAATCAGAAATGCGGATGCAACGGCGCGTCCCCAACACGACCATCGCTTGTGGGAATCATAAATGCAGTCCCGCTAAAGTTTCCTTAATAGCCCGCATTTCCTCATTGTCCTTGCTACCACAGGGTGCAAGGCGGTGCAGGGCGCGGCTTCTGAAACGCGTCGCCTCGGTGTCGCATTTGCCGGTGCCCGGCCATCTCAAAACTGAAATTCTATTCCGCAATGAACGGGGCGCATGATGTCGACGGAGGCCGGAATGGACGACAACCGAAGCGGATCGTGCCTGTGCGGGGCGGTGCGGTTCAGGACGAGCGGGCCGCTACGCGGCGTCGTCTACTGCCACTGCTCGCAGTGCCGCCGGCAAACCGGCCATTTCGTCGCGGCAACCGCCTCCAAGGACGTCGATATCGTCATAGAAGGCACCGACGCGCTCAACTGGTACGGCGCGTCCGACATAGCGAAACGCGGCTTTTGCCGCACCTGCGGTTCGCTGCTGTTCTGGAAGCACAATGAACTGGACACGATCTCGATCATGGCCGGCTCCTTCGAGAGGCCGAGCGGTCTCTTCGCGGAAAGCCACATCTTCGTCGGCGACAAGGGCGATTACTATTCGATCGAGGACGGGTTGCCGCAGTTCGAGAAATCGACACCGTCGATAAAGGTCGCGGACGGATGAATTTTGCGGCGGCAGCCTTATTCCCTTGATCCCGCCATTGGGATATCCCCAGCCGGTGACTCGCAAAGGGCCAGAGGCATGCAGCGGCTGATCGATGCGTTCATCAATTCAGTGCGGGCCTTCCGCAAGTTGGCCGCCCACGAAAAGGCGTTCCAGCAGGAATTGCTGTTGCTTGCTCTTGCCTTGCCGGCTGGCTGGTTCATCTCGGTCTCCTGGCGCGGCTATGCGCTGCTGATCGGCGCGGTGCTGCTCCTGATCATGGTCGAAGTGCTCAACACCGGCATCGAGGCGGCCTGCGACGCGATCTCGCGCGAGTTCCACATCGAGATCCAACTCGCCAAGGATTGCGGCTCGCTGGCGGTGCTGATCTCGATCGTGATCGCCGGCGGCGTCTGGGGCATCGCCCTCATCGAACGCCTTATCGGCGCGCCGATCTGATACTGGAGCAATTCCAGGAAAAGTGTGAGCGGTTGGGTTCGGCGCCTTCGCCGTAACCTTCCGTCGGGAATTGCGTAAAAACAAAGGGTTAGAGCGGTTCGCCGTTTCCGTGAAACGGTGAAACGCTCTCGCGGGTCAGGGTCCCGCCCGGTCTTCCTTGGCGCGTTCGCGGCTGGCAAAGTGATGGCCGACCAGCCAGGCAACAATCGCCACGACCGCGCCGACGCCAAGGGCGATGAGCAGGCGCTCATGCCGGGCGAACGCCTGGCCCACCATCTGCTCCGCGCCCAGGCCGAAGACATAGCCGATGCCGCTGAACAGGGCCGCCCAGACCGCGGAAGAGATGGCGTTCAGGACGACGAAACGGGGCACTGGCACCGTCGACAGGCCGGCGGCGACACCGCCGACCAGGCGCATGCCGTAGATATAGCGGTTGGTCAGCACGAAAATGTTGGGATGGGTGTTGAGCAGGCGGTAGGCGCGGCTGAAGCCCGGACGCCTGCGCAGCCTTCTCACATAGCGATGCTCGGCGAAGCTGCGCCCCAGGGTGAAGAAGAACGTGTCGCCGGCGAAGGCGCCGAGAAAGGCCGCCAGGAAAGTCTGCCACAGCACGAAAACATGCTGATGGGCGAAGAAGCCGCCCAGGATCGCGGCGCTTTCACCTTCGGCCACGCAGCCCAGAAAGACCGCGATCAGCCCGTATTGCTCGATGAGATGGTGGATGGTCTCGCTCATTCCGTTGCAGGCCGCGCCGACAGTTTCTCGTCGATGCGCCGGATCTGCTCGGCCAAGCGCAGGATTTCGTCCCGCATGCCGATGATCTCGCTGTGGCGAAGCTCGTCGAGCTTCTCATGCAGGGCCATGATCTCGATCTCGGCCTTCAGATTGACCTCGTAGTCATGCGCCGCGTCGATGCGGTCGCGTTCGGTCTGGCGGTTCTGCGACATCATGATCACGGGCGCCTGCAGCGCGGCGACCATCGAAAGCACCAGGTTGAGGAAGATGAAAGGGTAGGGGTCGAAGGCGTCGCGCGTGAGCAGCCAGGCATTGCCGGCGGTCCAAACAACCAAAAAGGCCAGGAAGGCGAGGATGAAGGACCAGGAACCGCCGACCCTGGCAATGCTGTCGGCGATGCGGTCGCCATAGGTCTCGTGGAAGGCCACGGCCTTGTTGGTATCTCGCGTGATGGTGGTGCGCTCGAGCGTCGACTGGAGCACGCGGCTCTCGAGCGGACCGAAACCTTCCGGCTTTCGCTTGAGCAAACGGTTCGCCATGTCCTCGACGATCTTGTTCATCTGTCTTCTCCTTCGGCCGGGCATCGATAGAGGTAGAGGCTGCCGGGCCTGACGTGAAGTGATAGATTGCGGCGAACAGGCGAGGACAACGATGCTCGATTTCCAGAAAATCCACGCACGGGCGGCAAAGCGCAAGGGCGGGGAGGCCGTGCTGTCACCGTTGCTTGGCCCGGCGCCCGACAACACGGCGGTGGCGAAGATCCCCGACGACCGCATTCTCTCCACCATGGCCGAGCGGATTTTCGCCGCCGGCTTCGTGTGGCGTGTCATCGAACAGAAATGGCCGGGTTTCGAGGAAGCGTTCCTCGGCTTCGAGCCGAAGCGGCTCTTGTTCCAGCCGGACGACTTCTGGCACGAACTGGCATCCGATAGCCGGATCGTGCGCAACCCGCAGAAGATCAAGTCGGTACGCGACAATGCCGCCTTCGTCGATCGCGTCTCGAAGGAGCACGGCAGCTTCGGCAAATTCATTGCCGGGTGGCCGGCGGACGATCAGGTCGGCCTGACCGCCTATCTCGCCAAGCATGGCAGCCGGCTCGGCGGCAACACCGGGCAGTATTTCCTGCGCTGGCTGGAATGGGACACGTTCGTGATCTCCACCGACATGGCGGCGGCGTTGCGAGACGCCGGCCTCGACATCGCCGAAAACCCGACCTCGAAACGCGACCTCGACAGGATCCAGGCGCAGATCAACCAATGGTCGGCCGAGACCGGACTGCCGCGCCGCCACATCTCGCGCATCCTGGCGATGTCGATCGGCGAGAACCGTTCGGCAGAGGCGTTGCGCGAGTATATGGGCGACTAGGCCTGCCACAATCGATCGATCAGGGACATAATCGGCTTTGCCGATTAGTCCTATTTGGTACAAGCAATCGCCATTGCGGGGCGATTTCAGCCACGCTAAATCCGTTGCATGACCAAGACCGCTCCCGACATCCTGCGCATCGCCGTTGCCCAGCTCAACCCGACCGTCGGCGACGTCGCCGGCAATCTGGCGAAAGCCCGCGAGGCGAGGGCGGACGCGGCGCGGCAGGGCGCCGATCTGGTGCTCTACACCGAGCTCTTTCTCGCCGGTTATCCGCCGGAAGACCTGGTGCTGAAGCCTTCCTTCCTGATGGCTTGCGAGAAGGCGGCGCAGGATTTCGCCAAGGATACGGCCGACGGTGGCCCAGGCGTGATCATCGGCACGCCGCTGAAGCGCAAGACCGGTACGCATAACTCCATCGTCTTCGCCGACGGCGGCAAGATCATCGCCGAGCGCTACAAGCTCGATCTGCCGAATTATGGCGAGTTCGACGAGAAGCGCGTGTTCCAGGCCGGACCGGAACTGCAGGGCCCGGTCAATTTCCGCGGCGTGCGCATCGGCGTTCCGATCTGCGAGGACATCTGGGGCGACATCGCCGTCTGCGAGACGCTGGCCGAAAGCGGCGCCGAGATCCTGCTGGTGCCGAACGGCTCGCCCTACTATCGCGCCAAGATCGACGTCCGCCACCAGGTCGTGATCCGCCAAGTCATCGAAACCGGGCTGCCGATGATCTACGCCAACCAGCTCGGCGGCCAGGACGAGCTGATCTTCGACGGCGCCTCGTTCGCCATCGGGGCCGACAAGACGCTGGCTTTCCAGATGAGCCAGTTCGAGGACGCGGTCGACGTCACCACCTGGAAAAGAAAGGGGGAGACCTGGGTCTGCTCGGAAGGCCCGATGTCGAAGATCCCGGAGCGCGAAGAGGCGGACTACCGGGCCTGCATGCTCGGCCTGCGCGACTACGTCAACAAGAACGGTTTCAAGAACGTCGTGCTCGGCCTTTCCGGCGGCATCGACTCGGCGATCTGCGCGGCCTTGGCCGTCGACGCGCTGGGCGAAGAGCGGTTGCGGACCGTCATGATGCCCTACCGCTATACGTCGAAGGATTCGCTGAAGGACGCCGAGGACTGCGCCAGGGCGCTCGGCTGCCGTTACGACATCGTGCCGATCTCCGAGCCGGTCGAAGGCTTCAAGCATGCGCTGACCCAGCTCTTCGAAGGCACCCAGGAAGGCATCACCGAGGAGAACCTGCAGAGCCGCGCGCGCGGCACGATCCTGATGGCGATCTCGAACAAGTTCGGCTCGATGGTGGTCACCACCGGCAACAAGAGCGAGATGTCGGTCGGCTATGCCACGCTTTACGGCGACATGAATGGCGGCTTCAATCCGATCAAGGACCTCTACAAGATGCAGGTCTATGCGCTGTCGCGCTGGCGCAATTCGCATGTGCCGCCGGGCGCGCTCGGACCGTCCGGCGAGGTCATCCCGAAGAACATCATCGACAAGGCTCCGTCGGCGGAGCTGCGCGAGAACCAGACCGATCAGGATTCGCTGCCGCCCTATCCGGCGCTGGACGACATTCTCGAATGCCTGGTGGAGAACGAGATGAGCGTCGACGACATCGTCGCGCGCGGCCACGACCGGGCGACGGTGACACGCGTCGAGCACTTGCTCTACATCGCCGAATACAAGCGCCGCCAGGCGGCGCCCGGCGTGAAGATCACGCGGAAAAATTTCGGCCGCGACCGCCGCTATCCGATCACCAACCGGTTCCGGGATCGTGGCTAGTCCTCGACCTTGAGATTGCTGCAGTGCCGAGCATGCAGGATATTGAAATCAGTTTCGACCTGTCGCGGATGGATTTCCGGGCGACCTCCGACCAGCTCATGCAAAGCTATTGGGGAGCGTCACGAACCGACGAGGCCAACCGTCGCGCCTTCGACAATTCGCTTTGCGTCGGCGCCTATCTCGGCGGCAGGCAGGTTGGCTTCGCCCGCGCGATCACCGACTATACGGTATTTGCCTATGTCGCCGATGTCATCATATGGCCGGAACATCGGGGGCGGGGAATCGGCAAGCGGCTCGTCCAGGCGTTGATCGATCACCCGGAGGTCGCGTCGGTGGCGCATTGGAGCCTGTCGACCGACGACGCCCATAGCCTCTACGAGAAGTTCGGCTTCAAGGCGTCGACCGATGGGCACTACATGCGCTTGGACCGCAAGCCGGCAGCCTGACCTGGGACGCGAGGGCAACGCCGTTGTTGCAAATTCGTCTCAGTGCTTGGACCAGATGTCGTTTTTGGCGATGGGCCGGCTTGGCGATCGGCTGATGCCTCCCTATAAGGGCTTCTCCGCGATTCCCTTCCGGGAGGACCGTATGGCAGGATTTGACATCGTTATGCGAGGCCGCGAAGCCTAGGTCGGCGCCGGCGCTCTGAGTTTCTCGGAGAGCCAGACGCAGGACAGGCATTTGCCGCTGCCGGTCGCCGCCTCAGGGCAGGCGGCCTACCATACTGAACCTCCCGTTCTCAGGAGCGCCGCAGGCGCGGACGCGGGTTTTCCAATTTGATTTTACCGGGACCGGGCTCGTTTGCGCCCGGATGACATCATGGCTCGTTTCAAGATCGACCTGCGCGCGAGCGCCTTTCGCAGCGTGCTTGGCTTCACATTCGGCCACTGGCGCCACCAGCCGTGGCGGCTTTCGCTCATCATGGGCGCCTTCCTGCTGTCGACGCTAGCCGACGTGCTGACACCTTTTTACTCTGGCCGCCTCGTCGATGCGGTCGCCAGCGGCGCCGGAACCGATGAGGTTGCCTGGAACGCGGCAATGACGGCGTTCTCGATGCTGATGGCGTTGGCGCTAGCCGGGATCGTGCTGCGCAATGTCGCCTTCCTGTGGATCGTCGAGCTGACGCTGAAGATGATGTCGGACATCGCCGCCGATGCCTTCCATCGGGTGCAGCGTTTCTCGACGGACTGGCACGCCAACAGCTTCGCCGGATCGACGGTGCGCAAGATAACGCGCGGCATGTGGGCGCTGGACCTGCTCAACGACACGATCCTGATCGCGCTTTTGCCGTCGGTCGTCATGCTTGTCGGATCGACGCTGCTGCTCGGCTGGTTCTGGCCGCTGATGGGGGCCGTCGTGGCCGCCGGCTCGGTGCTGTTCATCGCTGTCACGGCGATGCTGTCGCTCGGCTATGTCGCGCCCGCCGCGCGGCTCGCCAACAGCTGGGACACGCGCCTCGGAGGCTCGCTGGCCGACGCGGTGAGCTGCAATGCCGTCGTCAAAGGGTTCGGCGCGGAGGCTCGCGAGGAAGCGCGGCTGGCGCGCGTCGTCGCTAAATGGCGCCTGCGCACTGGCCGCACCTGGATGCGCGGCACCGCCAACGGCACCACGCAAGGGGCGCTGCTGCTCCTGATGCGGGCTGCGGTGATCGGTCTTGCCCTCATGTTGTGGGCCTGGGGCCAGGCGAGCGCCGGCGACGTCGCCTTCGTGCTGACCTCGTTCTTCGTGCTGCAGGGCTATCTGCGCGACATCGGCACGCATATCCGCAACCTGCAGCGCTCGATCAACGACATGGAGGAACTGGTCGACTTCCAGTCCGAGCCGCTCGGCATCGAGGACCGGCCCGGCGCCCAGCCGATCCGGATCACCGATGGACACATCGCCTTCGACAAGGTGACGTTCCACTACGGCAATCACCTTCTGCCGCTCTACCGCGATTTCTCGGTCGATATCGAGGCCGGCGAGCGCATCGGACTGGTCGGGCATTCGGGCTCGGGCAAAACGACTTTCGTCAAGCTGATCCAGCGGCTCTATGACGTGAACGCCGGGCGGATCCTGATCGACGGGCAGGACATCGCGCAGGTTGAGCAGGCCTCGCTGCGCGGCCAGATCGCCATCGTCCAGCAGGAGCCGATCCTGTTCCACCGCTCGCTTGCCGAGAACATCGCCTATGCCAGGCCCGGCGCCAGCCAGGCCGAGATCGAGTACGCGGCCAAGCTTGCCAGCGCGCATGACTTCATCACCAGCCTGCCCAAGGGCTATGGAACCCTGGTCGGCGAGCGTGGCGTGAAACTGTCGGGCGGCGAGCGCCAGCGCGTGGCGATCGCCCGCGCCTTCCTGGCCGACGCGCGCATTCTGATCCTGGATGAGGCAACGTCGAGCCTCGATTCGGAATCGGAAGTGCTGATCCAGAAGGCGATGGAGCGGCTGATGGTCGGGCGCACGACCCTTGTCATTGCGCACCGGCTCTCGACGGTGCGGGCGCTCGACCGGCTGCTGGTCTTCGATCGCGGGCGTATCGCCGAGGAGGGTTCGCATGACGAGCTGATCCGGCTGAACGGCGGCATCTACCGGCGGCTGTTCGAGCGTCAGGCGCTCGAGTTGACCAAGGGCCTCGTTGCCTGAGGAAAGGATGGCGCCCGGCTCCGGCCGGGCGCAGTCAGGGCATGGTCTTCGGAGCGACCCAGGCCTGCCATTTCGACGTTTGCAACCGCCTTCGCGTTATGCGGATAGGTCTGCGTAATCTGCTATTAAATTTTCTTTCTATACATTGAATATTTTAGTATTTGTTCTATTGAATTTGACAAGCGCCCGCTTTTTGAAGCAACGTTCGTTGTATATTTACAGAAAAGCAAATCGGATATGGTAGGCGATGGCCTCCAGGATTTCTCGTTTCTGTAGGAATGCCGGTTGAACGGAGATTTTCGTTGGGACGCATGACCGGCCCGGGAAAGATGGCTGCACCGCCGTCGCTGGAAACCCAGCATGGCTCGGTTCGGCCTCTAGCCATCGAGGATCTCGAGCACGTCGCCGCGCTCTTCCTGAGGAAGTTTCGCCATCGTCGCCACCAGCGCGATCGCGCGATCGCGCAGACGGCGGACTATATGAGGAAGCTCTACCTTGACGGGGATGAGAGCAAGGCTCTTGTCCAGATCAACCCGCAGGGCCGCCTGGGTGGCTTCATGGGCGTTCTGAAAGCCCGCTACGAGCTCAACGGAACCGCATTGAACGCGGCCATCATCGGTCCCTTCATGACCGATTCCAGCACCGATCACGGTTGGGCCGGGCCGCAATTGCTGCGTACCCTGCATCAAGGCGAATTCGATCTCTACCTGACCGATTCCGCCAACCGGACATCCTTGGCCTTCGCGCGTCCGATGAAGTATCAGCTCCTGCCGGTGCACTGCCTGGAATGGACCTGCGTTTTCCGACCCGGCGCCATGGCCGCCGCCATGCTGCGCCGCAAATGGCCGGGGCTGCCTCGCCTGGCTCTCGACCCTGGCGCGAAAGCCTTTGATGCTCTTGCAAGAAAAAGGTTCGAGCCATCGTCCCAGCATTCATCCCAACGGATCCACCGCGAGCCGATCGACGCGGCCCGATTTGCGCAGCAACTGCCTGTCCTCATGACCGATTACTCGCTGCGGCCGAGTTGGCGGGACGGCGAGTTGCCGCGGCTGCTCGCGCTGGCGGCCGAGAAGCGGGCCGACGGTCCACTTCGATTCGGCGGAACTTACGACGAAACGGGCAAGATGCTGGGCTGCTATGCCTTTTATGGCCAAGCCGGCGGCATAGCGAACCTGCTGCAGATCCAGGCGTCTGGATCCCTCTGGGGCGCGACGCTGGATGCCCTCATCGCGGCGGCGCGGGATATGGGTTGTGCGGGCATTACCGGGCAGACCCAGAGCAGGTTCATGCCGCAACTCTTCAACTACAACGGTCTCTTCTTCCGCTATGCTGGGGGCACGATGGTGCGTTCACGCATCGCCGAGGTCACGGAAGCGGTCCGCGCTGGCGACATCTTCATCGGCGGGTTGATGGGCGATCGCTGGACCCGGCTCAGTTCCGACGATTTCGGCCGCGTCTGACGATCATCCGATATGACGCGGACCAAGGGCTGCGGCGAAGTCGCCGAGCTTACTGGAATTGCTTTGAATCAGGCGAATTTGTGCGGCGCGGCACAGAAGTCGGCAATGATCTGGCAAAGATCGGGTTCGTTGACCATCCGGACGGCTTCGTTCGGGCCAACCCATTTGCGCGTTCGTGCGCGCTTTTCCTTCCAGCGATCCGCGACGCGGTTGACATGCAGCGGAAAGACCAGGACCTCGCAAGGCACTTCCTCGCCGGAGGCGAGGACCTTGGCATAGAAATAGCGGCCGGCTTCAAGATGCGAGACGGAGCCGCGCAACCCGGCTTCCTCGCCTGCTTCGCGGGCGGCGGCCTGGCAAAGCGGCTCCCTGGCTTCCGGCCATCCCTTGGGCAGCACCCAGCGTCCGGTGTCGCGGCTGGTGATCAGCATGATCTCGACACCGTTGTCGCCCTCGCGCCAAGGCAAGGCGGCAACCTGCAGGCGACAAGGCGCATTGCCGAAGAGCCGCCGGACTCTTTCGGCCATCTGGTTGTGCGTCGTCGGCCTCGTCAACATGGTAAGAAGCTGCCCCAGCCTCCAGAATCGTTTGCCACCTTACGAATCTTACGGCGAATTATGGGCTTTAAAAGTAAAAAACTTCACTCCGCCGGAAAATCTCACCAGAAAAAGTCGATCCCGCAAAGTAGTCGTGCTGGTCAGCTCGGCTACACGACCAAGAGTCGAGGCAGATTCTCTGGAAATTTGGCGGCCGTTCAGCCGGCGTGATCGTCCGCGATCGGCTTCTGGTAAGTGAAACCCATGTCCCAGGGAAAGTAGATCCAGGTGTCCTGGCTGACTTCGGTGACGAACGTGTCGACCAGCGGACGGCCCTTGGGCTTGGCGTAGACGGTCGCGAAATGC
Source organism: Mesorhizobium sp. CNPSo 4661 (assembly GCF_057784215.1). Lineage (NCBI taxonomy): Bacteria > Pseudomonadati > Pseudomonadota > Alphaproteobacteria > Hyphomicrobiales > Phyllobacteriaceae > Mesorhizobium > Mesorhizobium sp. CNPSo 4661. The sequence continues at coordinate 24,452 of NZ_JBWGIO010000011.1, forward strand.
GCCTTCGGCATCATGGCGCGCACGATGCCGGCCGTCTTGCCGGTATCGGTCAGGTCGTCGATGATCAGCACGCCTGCCCCGTCATCAGCGAGCAGCGGCGGCGAAATCTCCTTCAGGACCTGTAGCTGACCCTGGCTGGTATAGTCGTGGTAGGAGGCGACACACACCGTCTCGATGACGCGGATGCCGAGCTCGCGCGCGATGATGGCGGCGGGCACCAGGCCGCCGCGCGTGATGCAGACGATGGCTTTCCATTGTCCTTTGTTGGCGCCGGACAGCCGCCAGGAAAGCGCGCGGGCGTCGCGATGGAACTGGTCCCAGGAGACGGGAAAGGCTTTTTCGGGAAGGGACATGGTTCGCGCACTCCGCAAGGCGCGCCGTCGGCGCGCAGAAACACTGGAATGCAGGCGGAATTAGCCGGAAAGCGCCAGGCTTGGCAAGGGCAGGGTCCGGCGATGGCTGTGGACTCAAAATGAATCAGCGCGAAAGGAAAGCCGCTACGTTCGTGGTGCGCAGCACCGTGCGGGTGACGCCGCCGAACAGAAGCTGGCGCAGCCAGGAGTGGCTGTAGGCGCCGAGCACCAGAAGATCGGCGCCGGATTCGGCGATCCTGACCTGAATCATGTCGTCGACCGAAGCGCCGCCGGATTTCTGAACGCAGACGCTGACATTGGCGCCGTGGCGAGACAGCGCCGCGGCGATCTCGGCGCCGGCGGCTTCCGGAGATTCATCCAGCGTCTCGGGCGGATCGATGACGAGAATGTCCGTCTTGTCGGCCTCGGCGATGAAGGGCAGGGCATCGAAGGCGGCGCGAGCCGCTTCCTTGCTGCCGTTCCAGGCAAGCAGCACACGCCGGAAGGTGGTGACCAGCGGTCCGCCATGCGGCACGACCAGCACCGGCCGCCCGGCATCGTAGACCAGCGTGTCGACATCGGCGCTCGGGTCGCCGCCGGTGTCACGCTGCGCGGCGATGATCAGATCGGCGGCGCGCACGCTCGATATGCCGGTCAGCGCGCTGTCGCCGGAGAAGCTCTCCAGGCTTCGCCATTCGAAGGACAGGCCGGATTCCTCGATCCGCTGCAGGAAATAGGCCTGCAATTTGTCGGCGCGTTCCTTGTTCATCTCTGCCGAGACCTGCAGGAATTCGGTATCCGGGAAGCCGGTTGCCGACGTGTAGGGCACGGGAAGCGCCTCGGCATGGATGCCGACGAGATGGCTCTCGAACCTGTCGGCAAGCGGAAGGGCGCAATCGAGCACGCGCTCGGCGTCCTGTTCGTTCTGCAAGATGGCGACGATTGTCTTGAAGCGCATGACCGGTCCCTCAATTGTTGCCCCGCGCAGCCGCGCGGCAAAGGGAACGTCTCAGCGCGTTGACTGGTTCCGGCCGAACGCCGGTCAGCCCGCCTTGACGAACCCCGCCACCATCGCCTCGACGTCCTTGCGGGCGGCCTCGAGGGCTTCCTCGCTGCGGGCTCGCACGACGAGCTCGGTCCAGAACTTGCCGTCGCCATATTTGGGGTACGAGCCGATGATGGTGTCGGGATGCGCTTTCTGGATATCGGCCAGCGGCCCGCCGATCAGGCCTTCGCCGAACGGGCAATGCACGGTGGCCGACAGCATTTTGGTGCCGGCCTTGAGCGTCGGCACGACATTGTCGAGCATAGCCTGAAAGATCGACGGCACGCCGGCCATCACATGGACGTTGCCGATGCGGAATCCCGGCGCGACGGAGACGGGATTGTAGATGTGGTCGGCGCCGCGCGGCATGCGCGCCATGCGCTTGCGCGCTTCGGTGAATTCGATGCCGCGCCCGGCATAGCTTGCTTCGAGCAGCGCGTAGGCCTTGGCGTCGTATTCGCAAGGCACGCCGAAGGCCTTGGCGATGGAGTCGGCGGTGATGTCGTCATGCGTGGGGCCGATGCCGCCGGTGGTGAAGACATAGGTATAGCGGGCGCGCACGGCATTCACCGCCGCGACGATCTCGTCCTCCTCGTCGGGGACGATGCGCACTTCCTTCAGGTCGATGCCGATCGCCGTCATGATGTCGGCGAGGTGGCCGATATTCTTGTCCTTGGTGCGGCCGGAGAGGATCTCGTCGCCGATGACGAGCATGGCGGCGGTGACGATTTCAGGCATGACGGGCTCCGGCGCAAAAGGTCGCCTGAGATAACGCGGCCGGCGGCCGGCCGCAATGCGAAAGCAGGATAGCCGCTTGTGGCGGCGGCCGTTGCGGATATGGTGCGGTCGGTCGGCCTGAGGTGAAAGCATGCTGATATCGGTTGTCTCGTGGCTGCTTGCCGGCTTGCTCGTTGCGGTGGCCATCGTCGTGCTTGCCCTGATGATTGCGACCTGGCGCATCGCGGCAAAGGCCGAAAGACTGGTGCCGGCTTGCGGGAAATTCGTCGAGATCGACGGCAACCGCATCCACTATGTGGAAGAGGGCGACGGCAGGCCGATCGTCTTCGTGCACGGGCTCGGCGCCCAGCTCCACCATTTCCGCCACACGCTGTTCGGCCGCTTCGGCGCCGGCTACCGGCTGATCGCGCTCGACCGGCCGGGCTCGGGCTATTCGGTGCGGGCAAGCGGCGCCACCGGACGGCTGCCCGAACAGGCGGATGTCGTGCGGCGCTTCATCGAGGAATTGCGCCTGGAGCGGCCCTTGGTTGTCGGCCATTCGCTCGGCGGGGCCATCGCGCTCGCGCTGGCGACCGGGCATCCGACAGCGATTTCCGGTATTGCGCTGGTTTCGCCGCTGACGCATCTGGAAGCGACGGGGCGTCAGGGATTTGACCTGCTCTATGTTCCGTCACGGCTGCTGCGCCGTGTCCTGGCCCATACGGTGGCGATACCGCTCAGCCTTCGTTACGCGCAGCCGACGCTGCGTTTCATTTTCGCGCCGCAAGCGGTTCCGGCGGATTACATGATCAGCGGCGGCGGCTGGCTCGGGTTGCGTCCGTCCCACTATTTCGCCACGTCCACCGATGTCGTGGCCGTCGAACGGGACCTTGGCCAAATCGAAAAGCGTTACCGCGAAATAACGATGCCGGCAGGCATTCTGTTCGGCACCGGCGACCAGGTGATCGGCGAGGCCGTGCATGGCGAACCGATGCTGGACAAGATCGAGGGCCTCGACTTTGAACGGATCGAAGGTCTCGGCCACATGCCGCAATTTGCGGAGCCCGAACGGGTCGTCGCCTTTGTCCAACGGATCGCCGCGCGCGCCTTCGCCGGCGTGAACTGATCTCGGCCGCAGTCACGACACGACCTCGCGGCTCTTCACGCGGTGTCACGCAAAAGTGTCGGACATTGTGTCCCACCGAGAAATTCGAGGGGAACCTTCGCACCCGACCTAGGGTTTCGTTTGTATCGCTGTGGGGCTTCGGCCCCACGTATTTTGCGATCCAAGAGATGGAGAAATCCAATGCTTACAAGACTTATCGCAGCTTCGGCGCTGGTGCTGGCCATGGGTGGCGCGGCCATGGCGCAGTCATCAGATGACTGGTGGTGGTGGCACCGCGACCATCGTCCCGACGTCAGCGAGCAGGTAGATCCCTACACCACGGGCAGCATCAACGGCGGCTCCGGGCTGACCACCTACGGCAATACCGGTGGCATCGGGCCGTGTGCCGACACGACGCCTGGCCCCGATGCCAATTCGCAGCAGAACGTCAACGACAATTACTGCGGCAAGTAGCACCGCATAATTCGACGGCGGCCGGCATGAAGCCTTGGGCTTGGCCGGTCGCGGGCGGTTCCAATTCCTAGAGCAATTCCAGGAAAAGTGTAAGCGGTTTTCCGTCCGGAATTGCGTAAAAACAAAGAGATAGGGCGTTTCACCGGTTCCGTGAAACGGTGAAACGCACTAGTCGGAGACCTCGGTCTGCGGGCGGTCGCGGCCGTCGGCGAGTTCGTCATGCCACTTGCCTTCGGCATCCTCGTACTGGATGCCATCGGTGGCGCCGGCGACCTGTTGCTCGGACGAGGCAATCTCGGCGGCGCGCAGCGCCTCCTGGTGGGTGCGGAAAGTCTCGGAAAACGTCGAGCCGACCTTGTAGGCCCAGCCGCCATCATGCTCGACGATCTTGTAAGTCAGCTTCGCCATGGAATCCTCCGGTTAAGACGCATGCTCAATGCAGCTTGCCGTCGGGCAGCCTGTCTTCGGGAACCAGAACTTCCGATTCCCTGGCCGCCTCGACGAGGGCGCGACGCGCGTCCGCTGTCGAACGATAACCTTCTAGGGCTTTGAGGCAAGTGTCGAGAGCATCACGATGCCGATCGCCGCGATTGAGCGGCCAAACTGTCATCAGGCACTCGGCGGCCTCGCGGGTGCTGCTTATCTGGCGGTATTTGCCGACATGGCCGAGCTCGACCACCACCGGCTTTTCAAAGGGTTTGTTGTCCATCATGGCCGCAACGTAGAGCGGCCAAATTGGTTGCAGTTGTGGCGAGGATCCTGCGCCCAAACGTCTCAGGACCCCGCTGATTTCCGGTCTGTTTTGACGCAATTCCGGACGGCAGGCTACGGCGAAGTCGCCGAGCCTAACCATGTCACACCTTTCCTGGAATTGCTCTAGACCGTGATGGCGTTTCGTTGAATCGCCATCACGATCTAACCCTTTGTCGGAGCATGATCTTTCTCCGAAAACCGGCTCCCACCTTTCGGGATCATGCTCTAGCCGGCGGCCTTCATCCAATGCCGCATCGTCGTCACCGAACGCGCCAGCTGCGGCGCCGGATGGATTTCCTCGCCGAAGGCCGCCGCCGCGCGCCAGCCCCAGCGCGGGTCGGCGAGGAAGGCGCGCGCCAGCGCAACCATGTCGGCACGACCGTCGGCGACAATCGCCTCGGCCTGGCTCGGGTCGTCGATCAATCCGACGGCGCGCGTCGGGATGCCGGCGCCCTTGCGCACGGCCTCCGCCAGATGCACCTGGTAGCCGGGGCCGGGCGGCACCTGCTGCAGGGGCGAATTGCCGCCGCTGGAGCAGCACAGATAGGCGACGCCTTCGGCCTTCAGCGCCTTGGCCACCTCGATCGCGTCCTCGACGTCGAAACCGCCGTCGACCCATTCCTTCACCGAAAGGCGCGCCCCCAGCATCATGGACGGGGCGGCCTTCCTCACCGCCCTTGCGATTTCGAGGGCGAAGCGCATGCGGTTTTCCAGCGACCCGCCCCAGCGGTCGGTGCGCTGGTTGGAGAGCGGCGAAAGGAACTGGAAGATCAGATAGCCATGCGCGGCGTGCAGCTCGGCAAAGTCGAAGCCGGCGCGTTCGGCGCGCACGGCCGACTGCGCAAAACGCGCAATGAGCTCAAGGATCTCGTCATCTTCCAGCGCATGCGGCACATTCCAGCCCGTGTCATAGGCTACGGCCGAGGCCGAAACCGTCTGCCAGGGATCTTCGCCAGGCTGCAGCGGACCGCCGCCCTCCCAAGGTTTGCGGTTGGAGGCCTTGCGGCCGGCATGGGCAAGCTGGACGCCGAATTTCGTGCCGGGCGCGGCGACGCGCCGGGCGGCGTCGAGCGTACGCCTGGCGGCCGCCTCGTTGTCGTCGGAATAGAGCCCGAGACAGCCATGCGAGATGCGTCCGCGCCGCTCGACATCGGTCATCTCGACGGTAACCATGCCGGCGCCCGACATTGCCAGGTTCATCCAATGATACAGATGCCAGTCGCTGGCCGAGCCGTCCTCGGCCGAATACTGGCACATGGGGGCGACCGCGATGCGGTTGGGGAAGGTGAGGCCGCCGAGGGTGATCGGCTGGAAAAGCGATGACGTCATGAAACGGGCTCCTGGGAAGATACCGCTATCTAGGCAGTCGTGGCGCGTCGCGCCAGACACGAGCCGGTGAAACTCCTGCTGGACCAGTCGGTTTCCCGGCAGTCGTTTTCGAGGATTGCGCCGGTCGGCTTTCGTCGTTACCCCTTTGCCGCCAACACGGAGGTCGTCATGGAAGATCGCATTCGCATCCGTTCGGAGGAGGTCCTTTCGGACGACTGGGCGGTGCTGAAGAAGACGGTGCTCGACTATCGCCGCCGCGACGGACGATGGGAGACGCAGACCCGCCAGACCTACGATCGCGGCGACGGCGCGGTGATCCTGCCCTTCGATCCTGAGCGCCGGACCGTGCTCCTGGTGCGTCAATTCCGCTTCCCGGCTTATGCCGTGGGCCACCGCGAGCCGCTGATCGAGGCCTGCGCCGGGCTGCTCGACGAAAACGATCCCGAAACCGCCATTCGCAAGGAAGCGGAAGAGGAGCTGGGCTACCGCCTCAAGGATGTCGAGCGGCTGTTCGCGCCGTTCATGAGCCCGGGCAGCGTGACCGAACGGCTCTGGTTCTTCACCGCGCGCTATTCGCCGGCCGACCGCATTTCCGACGGCGGCGGCGCGCCGGAGGAGGGCGAAGACATCGAGGTTCTGGAAATCCCGCTGGACGAGGCGTTGGCCGGCATCGCCGACGGCCGCATCGTCGATGCCAAAACGATCATCCTGATCCAGCACCTGAAGCTCAATCCGATCAAGATTTGAGATAACGCGGGCGCGGGTTGTGCGGCAGGACAATAAATGGCTGGAGGCAGATGCGACTTGGCGGCAAAAATTAAACCGCGATGACGCTCTTTGGTCAAAGCTGTAGAAGGCACAAGGGGTCGCCGATCCGAAACATCGCTTGACGGTTCATATCAGGCATCTGAAAAGGGCACGCCTGCGGACGTGGCGGAATTGGTAGACGCAAGGGACTTAAAATCCCTCGATCTCTGATCGTACGGGTTCGATTCCCGTCGTCCGCACCACTCTTCGAACCTCGAATGACACGCCGCACACCAAGCCCGTTAGAGGAAGAGGGCGCCGGCTGCCTTCGTGCGTTCAGCGATGTAGATTTAACATTAGTGATGTTTAAAATGCCAAGTTCTCCAAACCGATCTCATTAGCCTCTGTGTGCGAGCATCTGGTTGGCTTTGATGGTGGAACCATGCGCGGGGCAGGTTGGATCAAGGGGCTGCGGGAGGCCGAGGCGCAGCAACTGCGCAACGAGATCGGTCGGCTCGAACGCGGCCTGATCGAGGCCGCCAATTCGAAGGCCAAATGGAACCTGCATGAAGTCGCGCACGCGCTGCGCTGGCAAAAGGCGCGGCTTCGACGGCTGGAGGAATGCCTCGAGGCGATGCCCGAGGGAAAGAAGGTTTCGCTCGGCTCCTGACCGACCGGCCGCAACCTTTCGGCGAAGCATATCGGCCAAGTTCGTCCATAGGGTGGCAAAGTGGCGCGATCGCGGAATTACGGTCTGCCGCGGGAACGCTCATGTTTGCACGCGGCGGATCGATCCGCCGTGGCCGGCGTCTATCAGGCCCCTACCCATTCCCCCGCCCCCTGCGGGCGCCGGCCACCTGAATTTTCAAGACATGAGGCGGTAGGCCTTGCGCATCGACAGGGCGCCGCAAGCCTCAGAATTTATAGCTGAAATTCACGCCCAGCGTTTGCAGCTTCACGTCCTGGTCACGCTCGGTGAAGGTGTCCGAAGCGTCGAAATGCTCCTTGCCGAAATCGTAGTAGCGGTATTGCGCGCCGACGACGACATTGTCGGTCAAGGCATAGTCGACGCCGGCGCCGAGCGTCCAACCGGTGCTCGTGCGCGTTTGGGCAAAGGCCGAGCCTGCCGCCTGCGAGGTCTCGATGCCGGCGAAAGCGACGCCGCCTATGCCGTAGACCAGCACGCGATCCATGGCGTAGCCGGCTTTGGCATTGATCGATCCGAACCACTTGATGTCCGTGCCGAACGTGTTTGCCGGACCGGCGTTGGCGGTGCCGTCGATCGAAGCGTGGTTGAGGTCGGCCTCGGCGCCGAGCACGGCCTGATCGAACTGCCATAGCCCGGCGACATGGCCGCCGACGAAACCACCGTTGATGTCGGGCTTCACCGAAAACGGGCCGCCATCGTCGCCGGTGATTTCGGACCGGCCCCAGCCATAGCCGGCCTGCATGCCGGCATAATAGCCGGTCCAGTCGAAGCCGGGCGCGGTCATCGGCAGATCGCTACCCAAATCCGCCGCCCGGGCAGACCCGGACAGCAGAGCAAGAAAGCCGGCACTGGCAAGCGTCAATCGACGCATCGAGCACTCCGAAATGGCGGTTTCGAAAGACTCCTCGGCGCAGACTAGCCGCAATCGCCGCGAAACGGAATTGTATATCTGCAACAGTGGTTTACGTCATTGGTCGCGCGCGCGGTCTTCCAGGTCGCGCTGCTTCTGCTCCGGCGAGGCCAGCCTGTTGAAGGCGAATTCGGCGATAATGGAGCCGGCGACAAAGACCAGGATCGGCGCGGCCCACGTCCAAAATGAATGCAGGGCAAAGAACGCCAGGCCGGCAAGAGCCGCCGACAGCACGAAGATCATGAACCTGACGGTCTGAGCCATCTCACGCCGATCCGAGTGGCCGGAGAGCGGGCATGTCGATGACTGCTCAAGACGCTATCTATTTGGCGTCGATGAAATCCAGCGCCGCCTGGCTGTACTCGTCCGGCGCCTGCAGCATGGCGAAGTGGCTCGCATCGGGCAGGATGATCAGCTTCGCGCCAGGGATGACCGAGGCCATGTATTCGGTATGCGCCCGCTTGATCGCCTCGTCATGATCGCCGGCAACGATGGCTGTCGGAGTGGTGATCTTGGCCAGCTCCTCCTTTGTCCAGGAGGGCTGGGATTCCCACATGTGGCTGATCTGCGCGACGAAGGCTTCATATTGATCGGGAGTCTTCGACAGTTTCTTGTAGTCGCGGCCGCAGCGGTCGATATAGGCGGCAAAAGTCTTGTTGGTCAGCACGCCTGGATCGACGCCGTCGGTGGTGACGTTGGCGGCCTGCGCGAACAGTCTCGTCAGACGCTCCGGATGATGAAGCGCGATGTCGATGCCGATGATGCCGCCGTCGCTCCAGCCGACGAGCGCCGTCTTTTCGATTTTGAGATGGTCGAGCAGCGCCAGGTAGTCCGACGCCATGAGATCGTAGCCAAAGGGTTCCTCGGTGCGGGTTGAGCGGCCGTGGCCGCGGCTGTCGGCAACGATGACCTGGTGGGTCTTGGAGAGCGTCGCCACCTGGCTTGCCCAGATGTCGGCGTGGCCGAGGCCGCCGTGGATGAGCAGCACCGGGTCGCCCTTGCCGAACACGGCGTAGTACATCTGGATGCCGTTGACCGGCGCATAGCCGCTGTCGTCCGGCTTGGGCATCACAGCCGGCTCCGGCAAGGTCAGCCAGCGCTCTTCGGCGGTGGCGAGGGCGGTCGACGCGACCAACAGGACGATGGTGGCGAACGCTTTCCAGAAACGGATCATCTTCCCCTCCGATGGACGGCTCCGCGGTCAGCATCGCCTTTTGCCTGGAATAGTCAACAAGCGCCGGATGCCCGGCGGACGGCTCTGGCTCCGGGCGCCGACATTTGCCAAACTGGCCGACATAGAGGACTCAGCCAATGACCAACGCCAAGCCGACAAACGCCGCAAAGCCAAAGCCGTGGACGGAGGTGGCGACACATCTGGTCGATGTCGCGATGGGCCGAAAACCCGCGGACCTGGTCATCCGCAACGGTCGTTGGGTGAATGTCCATTCGGGCGAGATCATCCCCGGCACCGATATCGCTGTTGCCGCCGGCCGCTTCGCCTATTGCGGGCCGAATGCCGGCCATGCCATCGGGCAGGGGACGAAGGTCGTCGATGCCGGCGGGCGCTATCTGGTGCCCGGCCTCTGCGACGCGCACATGCATGTCGAGAGCGGCATGGTGACGGTCACGGAGTTCTGCCGCGCGGTCATCCCGCATGGCACCACCTCGATGTTCATCGATCCGCACGAAATCGCCAATGTGCTCGGGCTGCCGGGCGTGCGGCTGATGCATGACGAGGCGGTCGCGATGCCGATCAACGTGCATGTGCAGATGCCGTCCTGCGTGCCCTCGGCGCCGGGGCTGGAGCATGCCGGCGCCGAATTGACGGTCGCCGACGTGGCCGAGGCCATGACCTGGGAAAACATCATCGGGCTCGGCGAAGTGATGAATTTCCCGGGGGTCGCCGCCAACAATCCGGTGATGTCGGGCGAGATCGCCGAGACGGTCAAGGCCGGCAAGACGGTCGGCGGGCATTATGCATCGCCCGATCTCGGCCTGCCGTTCCATGGCTATGTCGCGGGCGGGGCGGAGGACGACCATGAAGGCACGCGCGCCGAGGACGCGATCGCGCGCGTGCGCCAGGGGATGAAGGCGATGCTGAGGCTGGGTTCGGCCTGGTACGATGTCGCGGCGCAGATCAAGGCGGTGACCGAAGGCGGCATCGACCCGCGCAACTTCATCCTGTGCACCGATGACAGTCATTCCGGCACGCTTGTGCATGAAGGCCATATGGACCGGGTGGTGCGGCATGCGATCGGCCAGGGCCTGAAGCCGGTGACGGCGATCCAGATGGCGACGCTCAACACCGCGCAGCATTTCAGGCTGGAACGCGAGATCGGCTCCATCGCGCCTGGACGGCTGGCGGATCTGCTGATCGTTTCGGACCTTGCCCAGATGACCATAGACGAGGTCTATGCCCGCGGCGTCCGGCTGGCGAAGGCCGGCAGGCTCGAGATCGACATTCCCGCCTATGACTATCCGCAATCGGCGAAGAACACGGTCAAGCTCGGCAAGACGCTCGCGGCGAAGGATTTTGACATTTCCGCGCCGCAAGGCGCCAACGAGGTGCGCGCGCGGGTGATCGGCGTGATCGAGAACCAGGCGCCGACGCGGGCGCTGGAGGCCGATCTAGCCGTCGAGGACGGGCTGGTCGCCATGGATCGGCGCAACGACATCTGCCAGATCGCCCTGGTCGAGCGCCATCGCGGCACGGGCGGCGTCACCAACGCCTTCGTCTCCGGCTTCGGCTATGTGGAGGACTGCGCGATGGCGTCCAGCGTGGCGCATGACGCGCACCACATCATCGTCGTCGGCACCAACAAGGAAGACATGGCCCTGGCCGTCAACCGGCTGAGCGAGGTCGGCGGCGGCGTGGTGCTCTATTCCAAGGGCAAGGAACTGGCGCTGGTCGAGATGCCGATCGCAGGCCTGATGTCCGACGAACGCGCCGAGATCGTCGCGGCGAAGGCCGAGCAGCTGACCGAGGCCATGCGCAAGGTCGGCTGCTCGCTCAACAACGCCTACATGCAGCACTCGCTGCTGGCGTTGGTGGTCATTCCGGAGCTCAGGATATCGGACGTCGGCCTTGTCGACGTGACGACGTTCCAGAAAGTGGATCTTTTTATCTGAGACGCTCGCCGGCTATCCGCCGGTGGCGATGGTCAGCACCTTGAACGGCGTCGTGATGACGACCTCGGCGACCGAGCCGACCGCCTTGCCGAGGCCCTGGCCGATATTGTTGAGCTGCGCCGGGTCGGGCTCGTCCGAGGCAAGTCCGGCCGGCGTGCGCAGCCGGTTGCCCAGCAATTGCACCAGGATCGGATTGTCGGCGAACTTGGCATGGTTCAGGCCGCCGTCGCCACCCTTGATCTTGGTCAGGTCGACGACCGTCACGCCGTAATTGGCGAGGTCGGCCGCGTCGCCATAGTCGCCGACGCGCGGCTTGTCGCCGGAAATGAAGCTCGACAGCTTAAGCGCCCGGTCGTCGCCCGAAAGCAGGATGGCGAAAGGCTTGTCGGGCTTGCCGTAGCGGATCATCTGCTTCTTGAAGACATCGACGTCGATGTCGGGCGAGGCGAGGATGACGTAGCCGAGCTTGCCGCCGAGATCGCGGTCGCCGGTGATGGCGAGCTGGCGCAGCGCCTCCATCGTCAGCCAGGTGCCCATCGAATGGGCGATGATATCGATGCTCTTGACCTTCGTCTTGGCAAGCATCCTGAGCGTCGCCTCGAGGTCGTCGCGCGCGGCGGTCGAACTGTCCTTGTCGTAGATGTAGCCGGTCGCCTTGGCGCTCGATGCCCATGAGAACAGCACCGGGGTGCCCGGATAGTTGGTGTCGTGCGCGATCTGCGTCAGCCGGTAGATGCCGTCGTCAAAACCGTTGTTGAAGCCGTGCACGAACACCAGGGCGCGGTCGCCGCGCAAGGAAATGTCGGCGCCGACGGCCTTGGCGAATTGCTGCGCGTCGCCATAGTGGACGACGTCGGTGGCGGTGAATTGCTTGGCCGGGTTGGCGTCGGCCGAGCCCTTGGCGCGCTCGATCGCGCCGACCTGGTGGATCTTCGGCACGGTGACGTCGACACGGGCGTAGCTGGTGGTCAGCGAACGGTCGCCGTCGAACACCTGACGCGGATCCTTGGTCGCCTGCTGGCGGGTCGTGGCGACGAAGATCTCATGCCTGGCGGCGATGTCGGAGGCAGGCGTGGAGACACGTTTGCGGTTGAGCAGATCGTGCGTGGGACCGGCGCAGGCGGCGAGGGCGAGCGCGAATGCAAGGACGACAACGATCTTCACATGCACAGTCACCCGGGGTCCCCCAAGGGTGGCAAACCTCTCTATTACTTCGATAAAGCCAGAGGGCTGCCGGGTCCAGTTCAAAGTCCGTGCGATGCGGAAACCCGCACCGATAGGGTTACTGCGCGGCCAACTGGCGGATGCGGTCCGTCACATCGCGATCGCTGGCGAAGCCGTCGTCCTCGCGCAGCCGCTGCCCGATCATCTGCACCATCATCGGATTGTCGGCGAATTTGGTGTGGTTGAAGCTGTCATTGCCCTTGATCTTGGAGAGGTCGACGACCGTGACGCCGTAGGAGGCGAGGTCGTCGGCATCCCGATAATCGCCGACGCGCGGCCGCGAGCCGGCGATCAGGCCGGAGAGCCTCAGCGCCCGGTCGTCGTCCGACAGGAGCAGGATGAAGGGCTTGTCCGGCTTGCCATAGCGGCGCATCTGGCTCTTGAAGACGTCGACGTCGATGTCGGGCGAGGCAAGCACGACGTCGCCGAGCTTGCCGCTGAGATCGCGGTCGCCGGTGATGGCGAGCTGGCGCAGCGTCTCCATCGTCACCCAGGTTCCCATCGAATGGGCGACGATGTCGATGCGCCGGGCGCCGGTCTGCGCCAGCATCCTGAGCGTCACTTCCAACTGGTCGCGGGCGGCGGCCGCACTTTCCTTGTCATAGACATAGTCGGTGGTCTTGGCGCCGGAAGCCCATGAGAACAGCACCGGTGTGCCCGGATAACCGGAATCATGGACGATCTGGGTCAGCCGGTAGACGGCATCGTCGAAGCCGGTGTTGTAGCCGTGGACAAAAACCATGACGCGGCCGCCGCGGGCGTCGATATCGGCATTGAGGGCGCTGGCGAATTTCGGCTGCGCGTCGTAGCCGACGACTTCCGATGCCATGAAATATTTCGTCGGATCGTCCGATTTGCCGCGCGACCGGCGCTCGATCTGGCCGGTCTGGTGGACCGGCGGAACGGTGACGTTGACGCGCGCATAGTTGAGCGTCGCCGAGCGCTCGCCGTCGAAGACCTTGTTCGGGTCGTCGGAGCGCTTGCGGGTGGTGGCGATGAAGATCGAGTGGTTGCCGGCGATCTCGGTCGCCTGCGTCGGCACGACGACGCTGCCGAGGATTTCCTGCGTCTGTTGGCCCGCGCAGCCCGCCATCAGCAGGGCAAAGGCGATGATCAGAATTGTCTTCAACCGCACGTCGACACTTCCACTGGCATTTCCACTCCGGCCACGATTGGCCGCCCACCTCCGCGAAAACCTCCCGGACAGCCCAAGTGCGGCTAAAGTAAGTCGTGTCCAGCGGAAATTGGCTCGGCGTCGGGCGACGGCCATCGCACTGTTGCGCGAAAGCCAAAAGGGCGGCAGGAAGGTTTTCCGGCACGGGCAATGGCCATTCCGCCGCGTGCCGGCGATCGAAACGAGGGATTTTCGGTGAACAGTTTTTCCGCCCGTGTTGCCGTGGCTGCCGAAGCGATCCGCGGAATCTTCCCGGAAACGCCACTGCAGGAGAACGACTATCTGTCGAAGAAGACTGGCGCCCGCATCCTTTTGAAGCGTGAGGACCTGACGCCCGTGCGCTCCTACAAGATCAGGGGCGCCTTCAACTTCTTCCGCAAGGCGCTCGCCGCCGGCAACAATGCGGAATTGTTCGTGTGCGCCTCGGCCGGCAATCACGCGCAAGGCTTCGCTTTCGTCTGCCGGCATTTCGGCAAAAAGGGCGTTGTCTTCATGCCGGTGACGACGCCGCAGCAGAAGATCGACAAGACGCGGCTGTTCGGCGGCGACTTCGTCGAGATCAGGCTAGTCGGCGACTTCTTCGACGATTGCTACCGCGCCGCCTTCGAATTCACCGAGGCCGCCGGCGCGCATATGGTGCCGCCTTTCGATCATAAGGACATCATCGAGGGCCAGGCGACGGTCGCCTACGAGATCGCGTCCCAGATGCCGGGCGCCCGCGCGCCCGACATCGTCATGCTGCCCGTGGGCGGCGGTGGCCTGGCTGCCGGGGTGACGCATTATTTCGCCGACCAGCATCGCGACCCGCGCTTCGTGTTCTGCGAGCCGGCGGGCGCGCCGAGCCTCGCCGAGAGCCTTGCCGGCGGCAAGCGGGTCAAGCTCGCAAAGGTCGACAATTTCGTCGACGGCGCTGCAGTGGCCGAAATCGGCCGCGAGCCGTTGCGCCATCTCAAGGAGTTTACCGCCGATGCCGTCAGGCTCGTCCCTGAGAACCGGCTTTGCGCGACGATGATCGAGATGCTCAATGTCGAGGGCGTGGTGCTGGAGCCGGCCGGCGCATTGGCGATCGACGCGCTCAAGGATTTTTCGCGCAAGGAGATCAGGGGCAAGACGATCGTTGCGGTCGTCTCCGGCGGCAATTTCGACTTCGAAAGGCTGCCGGACGTCAAGGAGAGGGCGCTGCGTTTCGAGGGCTTGAAGAAGTATTTCATTATCCGCTTCCCGCAGCGGCCGGGCGCGCTGCGCGATTTCCTCGAAATGCTCGGGCCCGACGACGACATCGCGCGCTTCGAGTATCTGAAGAAGTCGGCGCGCAATTTCGGTTCGGTGCTGATCGGCATCGAGACCAAGGACCGGCGCAATTTCGACCTGCTGAAAGCTAATTTCGACGCCGAGGGCGTGCAGTATCAGGACATCACCGATAACGAGACGCTGGCGGGATTCATCATATGAGCGCGAATGAAGGCACCGTGCTCGTGGCGCTGTTTTCCGGCATCAATGTCGGCGGCAACCGCATCGTCAAGATGGCGGAGCTGAAGTCGTTCTTCGAAGACCTCGGCTTCACCGGTGTCGCAACCTATGTGCAGAGCGGCAATGTCGTGTTTCGCGCGAAGAAAGGCGATGCGGCGTCGCTGACCAGCGCGCTGGAAGCGGCCTTCGAGGAGAAATGGGGCTTCAATTCGCGCATCATGGTGCGCGACGCCGGCTGGTTCGAGCGGCTGGTGAAGGACAACCCCTATCCAGAGATCACCGGCGAGCCGACCAAGCTGCACGCCTACGTGCTGGAGCGCGAGCCGACCGCCGAGGAGGCCAAGCGGCTGGCGGAGAAATGCACCGGCCCCGAGCGCTTCGAGATCAAGGGCGACGTGCTTTACCTCAATGCGCCAGATGGTCTCGGCAAATCCGTGTTCGCCAATCTCATTGGTCGAACGCTGAAGGTGCCGGGCACGGCGCGCAACTGGCGCAGCGTGCTGGCGTTGCTAGAGATGGCGGGCAAGGCGGGCGGCTGATCGTCAGCCGCTCAGGCGGCCTTCTGCCAGTCGAAGGTGAGTTCCTCGCGGAAGGCGAAGCGCTTGATGTGATCGGCGACCACGCTCTCCAGCCGTTCCAGCGAGGCTGCATCGTCGGCATTGAGCGCGATATGGAGCGCCTTGTCGTCGGCGTCCATCACGGTGCGGCCGATCGAGAGCTGGATGGCGCCGTGCTGCGGGTCGAATTCGACCGGGAATTTATGCGACCAGTGCTTGCAGAGCTGCTGCAGATAGCGGCTGGCATGTTCGGTGGCGACATCGGCGCGGCTGATCGGCATGGAATACTCCCGGCGGGTTGAAGAAAAACGCCGGCCTGGGGAGACCGGCGCCATTGGCAGATAGATAGGCAGCGCTTGGCGGAATGCCACTCGCCAAATCGGTACGGGATCAGCGATTACCAAGCGCCCGTATTCGGCATCGAGGCCCATGGTTCGGCCTTTGCCTTGGCGGGGCCCTTCTGCAGAAGTTCGATCGAGATGCCGTCCGGCGAGCGGATGAAGGCCATGTTGCCGTCGCGCGGCGGACGATTGATGGTCACGCCATTGTCCATCAGCTTCTGGCAGGTGGCGTAGATGTCGTCGACCTCATAGGCGAGATGGCCGAAATTGCGGCCGCCCTTATAATCTTCCGGATCCCAATTGTAGGTCAGCTCGACCAGTGGCGCCTTTTCATCGATGCCGCTCTGCTCGTCTTCCGATGCGGCGAGGAAGATCAGCGTGTAGCGGCCCTGCTCGTTCTCGTAGCGGCGCACCTCCTTCAGGCCGAGCTTGTTGCAGTAGAAATCGAGCGACTCGTCGATATCGGCGACGCGGACCATTGTGTGCAGATAGCGCATGGCGGCTTCCTCAAAGTGTTGGGGTTGCGGGCACCATAGGGGCCACCCGGTGAAAGGGCAATCGTCCGACAAAAGAGGCGGCACGATCGATTTCAGGCCTCGCGATTTCGGCTTCCGGAAGTGCCGGCAAACAACATTTCAGCCTTTCCAGTGCTGAACGGTGAAAAAAGGCACGTCAGCCCTTGCACACCCCGGAAGCCGCAGTGTTAATCTCTTGGCAAGAATCAGTTGCAGTTCAGTTGGAAAAAGGGGGCATTCTTATGGGGGAAAAGGCCTCTTTCACGAGGCGGGACGGAAGCCTTGACGACGCCTTGCAGCGGGACAATGGCGGCGACGCCGCCGAGCTTGTCGAAATCGCCGGCGCTATCAAATGGTTCGACGTGGCCAAGGGCTACGGCTTCATTCTTCCGGATGACGGCGTCTCGGGTGACATCCTCCTCCATGTGACATGTCTTCGAAGGGACGGTTTCCAGACGGCGCTCGAAGGCGCGCGGGTCGTCTGCCTGGTGAAACAGGGCGAGCGCGGCTTACAGGCTTTCCGTGTCCTTTCCATGGATGCCTCGA
This sequence comes from Mesorhizobium sp. CNPSo 4661, assembly GCF_057784215.1. Taxonomy (NCBI): domain Bacteria; kingdom Pseudomonadati; phylum Pseudomonadota; class Alphaproteobacteria; order Hyphomicrobiales; family Phyllobacteriaceae; genus Mesorhizobium; species Mesorhizobium sp. CNPSo 4661. Next base: position 41,550 of record NZ_JBWGIO010000011.1, read on the forward strand.
CGGCGGTCCACCCGGCGGAGCAGGAACAGCGCACCCACGTTATCGTCAACCCGGAGAGCGGCCTCGAGCGGGCCTTGGTCAAGTGGTTCAACCGCACCAAGGGTTTCGGCTTCCTGACGCGGGGCGAGGGGACGGAAGATATCTTCGTCCACATGGAGACGCTGCGGCGCTACGGCATAACCGAGCTTCGGCCCGGTCAGGTCGTTCTCGTCCGCTTCGGACGCGGCGACAAAGGCCTTATGGCCGCCGAAATCCACCCCGATATGGGTACTTTGTCGGTCTCGCACTAAGGGGCCTCTCGACGCAGTCGAAAGGTCCTCTGCCGCGGCACGACCGTCTTGTCCGAAAACCGGTTCCACTTCCGCGGATCATGGTTTAGGACGAGCGTCTGGACGAGGTACCCCATGGCTCATCGCAATTGGCTGACTGCGGGCGCGCTCTGCGCCGCGATCGTTTTCGCCGCCTGTTTCATCGCCGCGAAGCCGAGCTCGGCCGATGCGATGCTGCTGCCCATCGACCGGACACCGCTTGTGGTGTCGACCGGTTCGGGCGAGCGTTCCTTCTCCATCGAGATTGCCGATACCTCCGCCGAACGCGAGGCGGGACTGATGTTTCGGCAGACCATGGCCGACGATCACGGCATGTTGTTCGTCTTCGAAAGAACGGACGAGGTGGATTTCTGGATGAAGAACACGCCGATGGCGCTCGACCTCATCTTTGTCGGCCAGGACGGCAGGATCAAGGCTATCAAGCGCGGCGAGCCCGAATCCGAAGCGATCATCTCGCCGGGACAGCCGGTGCGCTTCGTGCTTGAGCTCAAGGCAGGCACGGCAGCCAGGGACGGCATCAAGGAAGGGGACCTCTTGCGCCATCCGGCTATCGCCGCGGGCGCGGGTTCCAACTGAAAAGCCATTTCGATGCAATTCTATTCGCATGACGGTTTCGAGCTTGCCTATCTCGATCGCCAGCCGGCCCCGAGGCATGGCGACCCGGTGCTGATGATCCACGGCTTTGCCTCCAGCCACTATGTCAATTGGGTCTCGCCGGGCTGGTTCAAGACGCTGAACGACGCCGGCTACCGCGCGATCGCCTTCGACCATCGCGGCCATGGCGCGTCGTCGAAGAGCTATGACGAGGCCGATTACACGCCGCAGAAGATGGCTTCCGACGCGGCCGCGCTGCTCGATCATCTCGGCATCGAGCGCGCGCATGTCATGGGTTATTCGATGGGCGCGCGAGTCTCGGCTTTCCTGGCGCTCTCCGATCCGAACAAGGTCGCGACGCTGGTGTTCGGCGGCCTCGGCATCGGTATGGTCGACGGCGTCGGCGATTGGGACCCGATCGCGGCGGCGCTGCTGGCGGAGGACCCCTCGCAGACCACGCATCCCCGCGGCCGCTCGTTCCGCGCCTTCGCCGACCAGACGCGCAGCGACCGGCGCGCGCTCGCCGCCTGCATTGCCAAGTCGCGCGAGTTGCTCAGCGAGGACGACATGGCTCGTATCGCCCAGCCGACGCTGATCGCCGTCGGTACCAAGGATGACATTGGTGGCTCGCCGGACGAGCTTGCGGCCCTGATGCCCAACGCCAGGGCGTTTCACATCGAGGGCCGCGACCACATGCTCGCCGTTGGCGACAAGAGCTTCAAGCAGCGCGTGCTCGAGTTCTACGCCGAAAACCCGCTCTGAGCGCGGGGCGTTCCCGTGGTCGATCTTCTCGTCACCTATATGGAGATGCTGGCGCCGCCGCAGGACGCGCCGCTTGCGTCGCCGTCGCCCGACGCCATCGTGGCGCGCGAGAGGCTCGATCTTTCCAGCTATCTCGATCTCTACCGCGCGGTCGGCGGACCGGTGCAATGGGACCAGCGCCTGCGCATGCTGGAACCAGAACTCGGAACGCTGCTTGCCAGCGCCTCGACGCATATCCATGTGCTGCGCGTCGCCGGCGAGCCCGCCGGTATCTGCGAGTTCAACAATGTCGGCGAAGGGGCCATCGAACTCGCTCATTTCGGATTGGTTCCGGCTTTTCAAGGGAAGCGATTGGGGCCGTTCCTGCTCGACCAAGCGTTGCGCGCGGCATGGTCGCATGGCCCGCAAAGGCTCTGGCTTCACACCGATACCTATGATCATCCGGCGGCCCAGTCGGTTTACGGGCGTGCTGGTTTCAGAGGTTATGCCGAAAGGATCGAGACATTTCCGGATTAGCCGGAAAGGCGCTGCGCGCTTTTCTCCGAATTGCCCTAGGCGCGAGCCCGCCTGCCGGCGAGGGATCTCGCCATGACGCACAGCAGCTCGAACATCATCGTCGCGCCGGCCAGCGCCGTCATGCCGGCAAGATCGAACGGAGGCGCGACCTCGACGACATCGGCTCCGGCGAAATTCAATCCGTCGAGCAATCGAACCATCTCCTGCGCCTCGCGCGTCGTGAAGCCGCCGAGCTCTGGCGTGCCGGTGCCGGGGGCCATGGACGGATCGATGCAATCGATGTCGAACGTCACGTAGGTCGGGCCGTCGCCGACAAGATCGCGCGCTTCCTGCATGACGGAAGCGGCGCCGCGTCTGACGAACTCTTCCATATAGATGATGCGCACGCCCTGCGACGTTGCCCAGTCGTGCTCGCCCGGTTCGTAGATCGAGCCTCTGATGCCGATCTGGACAACCCGCTTGGGGTCGAGCAGCCCTTCCTCGATCGCGCGGCGGAAAGGCGTCCCGTGCGTATAGGGATTGTCGCCGAAATAGCGATCGTTGGTGTCGGAATGCGCGTCGAAGTGAACCATGCCGACAGGCGCCTTGCCGGCCACGGCGCGCAGCACCGGCAGCGTCGTCAGATGATCGCCTCCGGCTGCCAGCGGCAAGGCACCGTCGGCCACGATCGCGGCAATGCCGTCCTCGATGCGCTTCAGCCCGTCGAGCAGGTTGATGGGATTGACCGACAGGTCGCCGACATCGGCGACGTTGGCGATGCTGAACGGCTCGGTTCCCGAGACGTGGTGGACGCGGCGCATCAGGCTCGACTGGTTCCTGATTTCGCGCGGACCATGGCGGGCGCCGGCCCGGTTGGTCGTGCCTCCGTCCCACGGAATCCCGACAAGGGCGATGTCGAGCCCCTTCGCGCTCGGCACGGCCGGCAGCCGCATGAAGGTGGAAAGCCCGGCAAAGCGCGGCACCTGAGCGGCGTCGACGGGTTGAAAGAAGCTGTTTTGCATGGTGTGGCCACTCCGACGCGGTTCACGTTCCCATAGTGATCGCAGGGCCCGGGATTCAGGCATAGAGGCAAAGCCCAGCGGGCTTGTGGGCCTATCAAGGCTGGCCTTGCAGCGCTTCCAGCGATCGGCTCAGGTTTTTTCTGGCCCGCGCCTCGAACCGATCGCGGAATATTTGCGTGTTGAAAATCCTCGGCCGGGCGAGGAAACTCTTCAGGACGGCGGCTCGACCGGCGCGCCACATCGGCTCCTCGAGCCAGCCATATTCCAGCCGGACCGCCTTTTCATAAGCATTGAAGATGGCGGGTCCGGCGCCGAGGATCGCCAGATCCATGTCGAGCAAAAGCGCCGCATCGTTGAGCGCGTTTTCGTCGCGGAACGGGGGCAACTGGTGGGTGGCGGTGGCGTTGATCATCGCCGCTATGCGGGCAAGGCGGTGAGGATTTACGCGCCCGGCGAGCCTTTTTTCGGCCAGTTCGGCGCTTTTTGCCTCATTGTCCTTGGCGCGGCTGTCATAGATGGCGTCGTGGAACCAGATCGCCGCTTCGACGACCTCCGGATCGTCGAGAAGGTGCCGGTATTCGGTTGCCAGCGCAAGCATAGCTTCGATGTGGGCCAAGCCGTGATAGTGGCGATCCGGGGCCTGGTAGAGCGCCGCAAGCTCGCTTTTCAGCGCTTCGTCGATCAAGGGTTCGTTTTCCATCGTCGCTTGAATCCGCGTGAACCATGTCCATTTGACAAAGCACTAAGGAAAATTGAGTTCAACCGTGCTATGATCTGGCCTATATGTGCCGCCGGAGAATGAGCAAGGCCGGAGAGCGTCGATGAACAGCATTACGATTGCCCGCCCCAGCATGGTGCAGCCGGTCGACCCGATCTGGCGGTCGATCCGCGACGAGGCGATGGAGGCGGTGAACCGCGATCCGCTGCTCGCGGCCTTCCTGTATTCGACCATCCTCAACCAGGAGAGCCTGGAAGAAGCGGTGATCCACCGGCTGGCCGAACGCCTGGCGCATCAGGACATCGGTTCCGATCTCATCCGCCAGACCTTCAAGGCGATGCTGGACGACGATGCGGAGTGGAGCACGACGGTTCGCGTCGACATCCAGGCCTATTACGACCGTGATCCGGCCTGCGACCGCTTCATCATGCCGGTGCTCTATTTCAAGGGTTTTCACGCCATCCAGACGCACCGGCTGGCGCATTGGCTGTGGAACCAGGGCCGCAGGGATTTCGCGCTCTACCTGCAGAGCCGTTCGTCCTCGGTGTTCCAGACCGATATCAATCCGGCCGCCCGCATCGGCAAGGGCATCTTCCTCGACCATGCCACGGGCCTGGTCGTCGGCCAGACGGCCGTCATCGAGGACGACGTATCGATCCTGCACGGGGTGACGCTGGGCGGCACCGGCAAGGCCAATGGCGATCGCCATCCGAAGATCCGCCGCGGCGTGCTGATCGGCGCCGGCGCCAAGATCCTCGGCAATATCGAGGTCGGCCATTGCTCGAAGATCGCGGCCGGATCGGTCGTGCTGTCGCCTGTGCCGCACAACAAGACGGTGGCCGGCGTGCCCGCCCGGGTCGTCGGAGAAACCGGCTGCGACCAGCCTTCGCGGCAGATGGACCAGCTCCTGCCGTCGCAGAGCATGGACCACGTGGTCAGCTTCGACATCTGACTTCCGTCGTCGTCGGGAACTGCCGAAATCGGGCCGCCGGTTTTCGGCCGACCTGTCCCATGCAATTGTACCGGCTTGCCTTTACATGGCCATTGTTGGCGTGTCAGAAGCGCGTTCCAACGAACAAGGCCGACATTTCGGAGAAGACTTTTGAAGCCTGACGAGATCAGAAAGCTGGACGCCTATTTCAAGCGCGTTTTCCAGAACCCCAAGCTGCAGGTCAAGGCGCGTCCGCGCAAGGAAGACTCGGCCGAGGTCTATGTCGGCGACGAATTCCTCGGCATCGTCTTCAAGGACGAGGACGACGGCGACTATAATTTCTCGATGGCCATTCTCGACATCGATCTGGCCTAGGCCAGCAACAGCTGCGGCCGGCGCGCGGCAACGCTGCCCGGCCGGCTGCAACCCACAGGCGAGTATCGCCTAATCCTGGCAATGTCGCGGAATATGCACCCGACGCCAGCTTGTCGAGCCTTCCCGCACCACCACCCGGCGCGCCACTGTCCCGTATGATGGCGGGATTTCCCTGATGCGGACTTGTTGCGGCCGCACCAGCACTTCGTGGGCCACTGCTTCATATTCCGCCGGCTGAACGACGCGCCGGACGCGCTCCGGTTGAACCACGACCGTCTCGTCGACGCGCGCATAGCGGGCCTTGCGCCATACCTTGCACAGCACCTTGCGGCCATGGATGACGCGCCATTCCCAGGCGTAGCCGCCATCGTCGACCTTGACCGTGTGATAGACCGTGCGCGTCACCGCCGGGACGGCCTCGTAGGCGACGCGCGGCGGCGCGATCTGGTCCACGCTTTGGTAGGTGCCGTAGATCGGCGCGTCGTAATCGACCACCTGTCCGCCGGGGCTCACCATCACGTCCTCATAGACGGTGTCGTAAAGTGCGGGCCTGTGGGTCGGTTCATAACATTCGAGCGCGCGGCCGCCGGCGGCGGTTTCACAGACGCTGGCAAGCATCGCTACTGCCGCCAGCGATGCGGAGCTTTTGCGGATCATGACATTCCCCCGTTGAAAAAGGACGCCTTCACAACGCAGGACTGTAGCGGAAGCTCCGGGGGCGGACAGCGATTTCAAGGCTTTTCGTTAAGCGTCGCGGTTAAGGAATTGCTACCCTGCGAACGGCGTTGGCCGTCAACCGAGACCGGGGCCTGCCTCACGGGGCTAGCCGCCCGGGTTTCCCGGGCCTGCAGCGCTTTACTCGACTTAACCAGATGGCTAGGAGAGGCGGCCTTGCGCTAGGGTGAGCCGGCATCCTATTTAGGTCGTAACCGATCCAGAACGATTCCGCGCGATTGCTGGTATACCCAGGCGCCGGAATCCATCTCCAACAAGGGTAGTCCATGAAGAACCCCGTTGAAACCTACATGAACCTCGTTCCGATGGTGGTCGAGCAGACCAACCGCGGCGAGCGTGCCTATGACATTTTCTCGCGCCTCCTGAAGGAACGCATCATCTTCATCACCGGTCCGGTCGAGGACGGGATGGCGACACTGGTTTGTGCACAGCTTTTGTTCCTCGAGGCGGAAAACCCCAAGAAGGAAATCAACCTCTATATCAATTCGCCGGGTGGCGTCGTCACCTCAGGCATGGCGATCTACGACACGATGCAGTTCATCAAGCCGGCGGTGTCGACGCTCTGCATCGGCCAGGCCGCGTCGATGGGTTCGCTGCTTCTGACCGCCGGTCACAAGGACATGCGTTTTGCCACGCCGAATGCCCGGATCATGGTCCATCAGCCGTCGGGGGGCTTCCAGGGCCAGGCTTCGGACATCGAACGTCATGCGCAGGACATCATCAAGCTGAAGCGCCGCTTGAACGAGGTCTATGTCAAGCACACCGGCAAGAGCTATGACGAGATTGAGAGGACGCTCGACCGCGACCACTTCATGACCGCGGACGAGGCCAAGGACTTCGGTCTGATCGACAAGGTCATCTCGAGCCGCGAAACCGTCGAGACCGCCACGGCTTCAGCCTGACCATCGACGGCAAATGGCAGCATAACGCTGTTTTGGCGCGTCTTGCGGCATTTCGGCCACATTTGGCTGTTCCCTCAGGCGTTGGGATTGCCTACGTTAAGGCTATGTTGATTTTCGACGGCTTAGCTTTGTGTGGGGTTGCTGCGAATCATTGCCGCGTTTTCTGATTTGTGTTTCGTACGGAATGCGCTGTGTGAGCCGGGACACTGGCGGTGGCGGATTCCCGCGATAGATTGGTGAGACGTCACTCAAAGCCAGGCCATCGGTGGGCGTCGGTGAAAGGACAGGAAAATGAGCAAGGTAGGCAACAATAGCGGTGATTCAAAGAACACGCTCTATTGCTCGTTTTGCGGCAAAAGCCAGCACGAAGTCCGCAAGCTGATCGCCGGGCCGACGGTCTTCATCTGCGACGAGTGCGTCGAACTGTGCATGGACATCATCCGCGAGGAGAACAAGACCTCGATGGTGAAGTCGCGCGAAGGCGTGCCGACACCGCAGGAGATCCTCAAGGTTCTCGACGACTACGTCATCGGCCAGCCTTACGCCAAGCGCGTGCTGTCGGTGGCGGTCCACAACCACTACAAGCGCCTCGCGCATGCCGGCAAGAGCAACGACGTCGAACTGGCCAAGTCGAACATCCTGCTGATCGGCCCCACGGGCTGCGGCAAGACGCTGCTCGCGCAGACGCTGGCTCGCATCATCGACGTGCCGTTCACCATGGCCGACGCCACGACGCTTACCGAGGCCGGTTACGTCGGCGAGGATGTCGAGAACATCATTCTGAAGCTGCTGCAGTCGGCCGACTACAATGTCGAGCGCGCCCAGCGCGGCATCGTCTATATCGACGAAATCGACAAGATCTCGCGCAAGTCGGACAATCCCTCGATCACCCGCGACGTATCGGGTGAGGGCGTGCAGCAGGCGCTGCTCAAGATCATGGAAGGCACCGTCGCTTCCGTGCCGCCGCAGGGCGGGCGCAAGCATCCGCAGCAGGAGTTCCTGCAGGTCGACACCGCCAACATCCTGTTCATCTGCGGCGGCGCCTTCGCCGGGCTGGACAAGATCATCTCGGACCGCGGCCGCAAGACCTCGATCGGGTTCGGCGCGACCGTTGCCTCGCCCGAGGATCGGCGCACCGGCGACCTGTTCCGGCAGGTCGAGCCGGAAGATCTGCTGAAGTTCGGCCTGATCCCGGAATTCGTCGGCCGTCTGCCGGTCCTGGCCACGCTGGAAGACCTCGACGAACCGGCGCTGATCCAGATCCTGACCGAGCCGAAGAACGCGCTGGTCAAGCAGTATCAGCGGCTGTTCGAGATGGAGAATGTCGACCTGACCTTCCACGAAAACGCGCTGTCGGCGATCGCCAAGCGCGCCATCGAGCGCAAGACCGGCGCGCGGGGCCTGCGCTCCATCATGGAAGCGATCCTGCTCGACACCATGTTCGAGCTTCCGGCGCTGGAAGGCGTGCGCGAAGTGGTGATCTCGGAAGAGGTGGTGTCCGGCAACGCCCGGCCGCTCTACATCTATTCCGAGCAGAAGGAAAAGAAGGGCAATGTCAGCGCCTGAAATGGCGTTGACCCCACATTTTTCATGGAACGGCGCCCGCGTGGCGCCGTTTTGCTGTGAAAGGCGGGAAGGCATGCGATGGAACGGGTCGAGCGACCGTGTTAACCCTTGATCTTTGCCCCGGCTGCATCCACCTAACAGCAGAAGGCCGAGGCGCCGAATTCTGTGCTGTAAAACTCCCGTCACAAACGGTGGTAGGCGGAACGACCCTCGGTCGTTAATATGAGATTCGCGGTTGGCTAAAATAAGCGTCCGCGACATGAAAGGTTGGACAATGGCCAAGATATCCAAGGCTTCCGGCGACGGCGTTTTCGCAGTCCTCCCACTGCGCGATATCGTCGTGTTCCCGCATATGATCGTTCCGCTCTTCGTGGGCCGTGAAAAGTCGATCAAGGCGCTGGAAGAGGTGATGGGTCAGGAAAAGCAGATCCTGCTCGCCACCCAGATGAATGCAGCCGACGACGATCCCGAGCCCGATGCGATCTTCGACATCGGCACGCTCGCCAATGTGCTGCAGCTTTTGAAGCTGCCCGACGGCACCGTGAAGGTTCTGGTCGAGGGCGCCTCGCGCGCCAAGATCGTCTCGTTCACCGACCGCGCCGATTTCCATGAAGCCCGCGCCACCGCGCTCGCCGAACCGGAAGAGGAAGAGGTCGAGATCGAGGCGCTTGCCCGCTCGGTCGTCACCGACTTCGAGAATTACGTCAAGCTGAACAAGAAGATCTCGCCCGAAGTGGTGGGTGCGGCCAGCCAGATCGACGACTATTCCAAGCTCGCCGATACGGTCGCCTCGCACCTCGCCATCAAGATCCCCGAGAAGCAGGAGATGCTCGCCACGCTTTCCGTCAAGGAGCGTCTGGAGAAGGCGATGGGCTTCATGGAAGCCGAAATCTCCGTGCTCCAGGTGGAAAAGCGCATCCGCTCGCGCGTCAAGCGCCAGATGGAGAAGACGCAGCGCGAGTACTACCTCAACGAGCAGATGAAGGCGATCCAGAAGGAGCTCGGCGAGGGCGAGGACGGCCGCGACGAGGCCGCCGAGATCGAGGCCCGCATCAAGAAGACCAAGCTCTCCAAGGAGGCCCGCGAGAAGGCGGAGGCCGAGTTGAAGAAGCTGCGCTCGATGTCGCCGATGTCGGCTGAATCGACAGTGGTGCGCAACTATCTCGACTGGCTGCTGTCGATCCCGTGGGGCAAGAACTCCAAGGTCAAGCAGGACCTGAACTATGCGCAGGACGTGCTCGACGCCGACCATTTCGGCCTCGACAAGGTCAAGGAACGCATCGTCGAGTATCTCGCCGTGCAGAGCCGCCAGAAGAAGATCAAGGGGCCGATCCTGTGCCTCGTCGGACCGCCCGGCGTCGGCAAGACCTCGCTCGGCAAGTCGATCGCCAAGGCGACCGGCCGCGAGTTCATCCGCATGGCGCTCGGCGGCGTGCGTGACGAGGCCGAGATCCGCGGTCACCGGCGGACCTATATCGGCTCGATGCCCGGCAAGGTCATCCAGTCGATGAAGAAGGCCAAGAAGTCGAACCCGCTCTTCCTGCTCGACGAGATCGACAAGATGGGCCAGGACTTCCGCGGCGATCCGTCATCGGCCCTGCTCGAGGTGCTCGATCCCGAGCAGAACTCGACGTTCATGGACCATTACCTCGAGGTCGAATACGACCTGTCGAGCGTGATGTTCGTGACGACGGCGAACACGCTGAACATCCCGGCGCCCCTGATGGACCGCATGGAGATCATCCGTATCGCCGGTTACACCGAGGACGAGAAGATCGAGATCGCCAAGCGTCACCTGATGCCCAAGGTGATCCGTGACCATGCCCTGCAGCCGAACGAATTCTCGGTCGGCGAGGACGCGATCCGCGGCATCATCCAGACCTACACGCGGGAAGCCGGCGTGCGCAGCCTGGAGCGCGAGCTGATGAAGCTCGGGCGCAAGGCGGTGACCGAGATCCTGCGGACGAAGAAGAAGACGGTGAAGATCACGGCGGACAACCTCGCCGATTATCTCGGCGTGCCGCGCTTCCGCTTCGGCCAGGTCGAAGCCGACGATCAGGTCGGCGTGGTCACGGGTCTTGCCTGGACGGAAGTCGGCGGCGAGCTGCTGACGATCGAAGGCGTCATGATGCCCGGCAAGGGCCGCATGACGGTGACCGGCAATCTGCGTGACGTGATGAAGGAATCGATCTCGGCGGCGGCTTCTTACGTCCGCTCTCGGGCTATCGATTTCGGCATCGAGCCGCCGCTGTTCGACAAGCGCGACATCCACGTCCACTTGCCGGAAGGCGCCACGCCGAAGGACGGCCCGTCCGCAGGTGCCGCGATGGCCACTGCCATCGTGTCGGTGCTGACGGGTATCCCGGTGCGGGCCGATGTGGCGATGACCGGCGAGATCACGCTGCGTGGCCGCATCCTGCCGATCGGCGGCCTGAAGGAGAAGCTGCTCGCGGCATTGCGCGGCGGCATCAAGAAGGTCCTGATCCCGGAAGAGAACGTCAAGGATCTGGCGGAGATTCCGGACAATGTGAAGAACGGCATGGAGATCATTCCGGTCTCGCGGGTTGGCGAGGTGCTGAGGCACGCGTTGGTCAGGATGCCGGAGCCGATCGAGTGGGTCGAGCCGGTCAATGCGCCGGCTCCGGTCGACAGCGGCGACGATGCCGGAAAGTCGCTTGCTCATTAGCGTTTGCTAACGTTGCAGCGCACAAAGAGAGAGCCGGGCCTTGAGCCCGGCTTTTTCATGTGAAAAGCCACCAAAAAAAGCAAAAAAGCCCGGAATTCCGCGGTTTTCGGCTTGGGTTCCTGAACGCTTCTTTCTAAAGTCCGTTTCCTGCCGGATGAGTCGTAGTTCCGGTTTTCTCATGGAAGGGAATTTTTATGAACAAGAACGAACTGGTGTCCGCCGTCGCCGACTCCGCAAGCATTTCGAAGGCTGATGCGCAGTCCGCCGTCGATGCGGTGTTCTCCGTGATCACTGGCGAACTGAAGAAGGGCGGCGATGTCCGGCTTGTCGGCTTCGGAAATTTCACCGTGTCAAAACGCGCTGCTTCGACCGGCCGCAATCCGCAGACCGGCGCGGAAGTGAAGATCCCGGCGCGCACCGTGCCGAAGTTCTCGGCCGGCAAGGGCCTCAAGGACGCGGTCAACTAAGACCTTTTTCTTTAAGAGCAGAAAAGCCGGGCTTGCCCGGCTTTTCTTTTTTTTGCGGCGATTGGACCCGCATTCTTCCTGGAGTTGCTCAGGCCGTCGGCGCGTCGGCGCGCATCAGGCCTTCCTGTTTCAGATCCGCCCACAGCGCCGCCGGTATCCTGGTGTCGAGCAGCGCCCGGTTGCTTTCGACCTCGGCCGGCCGCTGGCCGCCGGGTATCACCGACATCACCGAGGGATGCTGCAGCGGGAATTGCAGCGCCGCCTCGATCAGCCGCACATTGTGGCGTTTGCAGACGGCTTCGATACGCGCCACGCGATCCAGGATCTCCTTGGGCGCTTCGCTGTAATTGTAGAAGGCGCCGGGCTTCGGTCCGGTCGCAAGCACGCCGGAATTGTAGGGGCCGCCCAGCACGATGCCGATGCCGCGCTTCTGGCAAAGCGGCAGGAAGGATTGCAGCGCCTCCTGCTCCAGCAGCGTGTAGCGGCCGGCAAGCAGGAACAGGTCGAAGTCGCCGCGCTCGGCAAGCGTCTGGGCGACCTGCCACTCGTTGATGCCGCCGCCAAAGGCCTTGATCACGCCCTGGTCGCGCAGCGCCAGCAGGCCGTAATAGCCGGACGACATGAATTCCTCGATGCGGGCATCCGAGGCCTCCTTGCTGCCATGGGTGAAGATGTCGACGTCATGGACGAAAAGGATGTCGATGCGGTCGACGCCCAGGCGCTCCAGCGAGGCCTCGAAAGAGCGCATGACGCCGTCATAGCTGTAGTCGTAGACTTCCCGGCGCGACGGCGTCTCGAAGAACTTGCCGATGCCGGTGCGCTTGTCCGGCGGGGCGACGCGCATGATGCGGCCGACCTTGCTCGACAACACATAGTCGTCGCGCTTCTTGCCGCGCAGGAAGGGATTGAGGCGCGTTTCCGACAGGCCGAGGCCGTAGAGCGGGGCCGTATCATAATAGCGGCATCCGGTCGCCCAGGCCGCCTGCAAGGTAGCATTGGCGTCCTCGTCGGAAATGGCGCGGTAGAGATTGCCGAGCGGCGCGGTGCCGAAGCCGAGCTCGGTGAAGGTGATGCCGCCATTGCCGATGCGGTCGAAATGCCGTGTCTTCATGTCTGACGATGTCCCGGAGTGATTTGTCTGACATGACACTATCACGCTCGTGGCCCAGCAAAAGTGCCGAGGCTCGTTGGACAGCGATTTTCGCGGTGGTAGCATGAACAGAAACAAGCTTTTCGCGGCAGCATACCGCAAATCCACAAAGCGTCGCGACACCTCTCAGGCAGGGTGAGAGCCATCATGACCAAAGCCGGATCAGGCATGTTCGCGACCGCGCTGGACGAGCTTGGCGCGGTGCTGGCGCGTACGGATGAAGCCCGGATCGACGCCGCCTGCGAAATGCTTGCCGACGCCGCCCGGATCGCCGTCTATGGCTGCGGTCGCGAGGCGCTGCAGGTGAAAGGCTTCGCCATGCGGCTCTACCATCTCGGCCTGCCGGTCTCGGTCGTCGGTGACATGACCACGCCGCCGATGGGGAAAGGCGATGTGTTCCTCGTGAGTTCAGGGCCAGGCGAGACCACCACGGTGCTGACCTTGATGCGGGTTGCCCGCGCGGCCGGCGCGAAGGTGCTGCTCTTGACGGCGGAACCGGAAAGCAGCGCGGAGAAACTCGCCGACTTCACGCTGCTCATCCCGGCGCAGACGATGGCCAGCGACCAGGGCGCCGCCCGGACTTCGGTTCTGCCGATGGGCTCGTTGTTCGAGGGCGCGCTGTTCGTCTTGTTCGAGATCATGGTGCTGAAGCTCAAGGCGCTGACAAAAGCCACGCCGGAAGCGATGCGCGCCAGGCACACCAATATGGAGTAGGGGATGCGCTACGAGTTGATGCTGCCGCACCAGATCCGCAAGGCGATCGAGGAGAACTGGCCGGTCGTGCTGCCGCTCGGCGTGCTCGAATACCATGGCGAGCACATGGCGGTCGGCATGGACACGCTGGCCGTCATCAAGACGGTGGAGCTGATCGAAAAGGAGAGGGACATCGTCATCCTGCCGCCCTTCTACTACGGCGCGGCAAGCTATGCGGTGGCGGCGCCCGAAGGCAGCGGCTCGGTACAGGTCGGCGGTCCGGTGCTTTCGCCATTCGCCGATGAATTGTTCTACGGCCTGCTGCGCATCGGCTTCCGCAACATCCACGCCATCATCCACCACCAGACCGAGAATTTCGTGGCCGGCATGCCGACCGATCTCGCCTTCAAGACCGCTGGCCGCCAGGCGATCTTCCGCTTCCTGGAGAAGGAACGTGGCGAGGGTTGGTGGGGCTCCAACACAATGGCCGATTACTATGCCGGCCATGCGCAGGGCGAGAATGTCTTCAACTGGGTGCAGGTGCATCCTCTGATGCCGGCCGCGATGAACGGCAAATATCCGTTCGACCATGCCGGCATCGGCGAAACCTCGCTGATGCTGGCGCTATGCCCGGAGGCGGTGGACGAGAAGCGTTTCGCCGACAACACCGGCTGGTATACGAAAAGCGCGTCGGAGGCCTCGGCGGGTCTCGGCAAGATCGGCGTTGCCATGATCCTCGACCATCTGCGGTCGATATTGGTGAGCTAGGCGCGGTTCTTCCTTCTCCCACAAGGAGAGAAGGAGAGGCCCGGCTACTTCACCGAGCCGGCCGTCATGCCCATGATCAGATAGCGCTCGAGCGCGATGCCGATGACGGCCAGCGGCGCGATCGCGGCCGTGGCAAGCGCTGCCATCGACCACCAGTTGATGCCTTGCGAGCCGGTCTGGCTCGCCACCATGACGGGGATGGTCTTGGCATCGGTCGACGTCAGAAGGGCGGCGAAGAAATACTCGTTCCAGCACAGCACCATCGCCAGGATGAAAGCGGCGACCATGCCGGGCAGCGCGATCGGCATGACTATGCGGAAGAAGGCGCCCCAGATCGACAGCCCGTCGACCAAAGCTGCTTCCTCCAATTCGACCGGAATAGAGTTGAACTGGTCGCGCATGATCCAAATCACGATCGGCAGCACCATCAGCGTGTAGAGGAGTACGAGGCCGATCCGCGTGTCGAGGAGGGCCACTTCGCGGTAGAGCACCAGGAAAGGCAGCGCCAGCACGACCGGCGGCAGGATGAGCTGCGACAGGAAGAAGAAGGAGATGTCCTCGTTCTTGAACCAGGCGAACTTGTAGCGGTAGCGGACAAGGCCATAGGCGGCGAGGCTGCCGATGATGATGGCGAGACCCGATGCCCCGACAGAGGTGATGACTGAATTCATGAAGCGTTTGAGGAATTCGTCGCGCACGGTCGATGTCTGGGTGATCGAATCCGGCGACAGGCCGAGCGAGCGCCAGCCCTTCCAGTCGGGCGTAAAGTCGACGAAAGGAATGAGATGGCCTTGCGTGACGTCGACGGCTGATTTGAAAGAGGTGGTGATCGTCCAGTAGATCGGGAACAGGCAGACGAAAGCCCAGAAGACAAGCGCGCCGTAGATGAAGACGCGGCTGGCGATAAAGGCCGCCGGCGAGCGGATTTCGGAAACGGTGTAGTCGGTGGTCTGGACGCTCATGATGGCCGCTCAGTTGACGTTGCGCACGAAGCGACTGGCGAATTTCAACAGCCAGGTCACGAAAACGACGATGATGATGAGATAGGCCATGGCGAGCATGGTGCCGTAGCCGACATTCGAGCGGTCGCGATATTCGCGATAGATGAAGCTCGACACGGAATCGGTGGCGCCGCCGGGGCCGCCGGAGGTCAGAGTGATGATGATGTCGGCAAGCTTCAGCTTGAAGATGATGCGCAGGATAACGGCCGTCACCGACACCGGCAGCATCAGCGGAAAGGTGACTTGCCAGAATGTCTGCCACGCGGTCGCGCCGTCGACGCGGGCGGCTTCCAGCACCTCGCGCGACATCGCCTGCAGGCCGGCAAGCAGCATGATCATCATGAAGGGGATGAAGGTCCAGGCGTCGAGCATCATGATCGAGATGCGGGCGGTGATCGGATCGGAGAAGAAGGCGGGGTTGTCCCAGCCGAGATGACGCGCCAGCGTCGCCGCCGGTCCGAACCGGTACTCCATCAACGACTTGCCGACCATCCAGGACACGGCGACCGGCGACAGCATCAGCGGCAGCAGGAAGACGACACGGAAGAATTTGCGGGCCCGGATCTGCGCGTTGAGCAGCAGCGCCAGGCCAAAGGCGATGACATACTCGACCAGCACCGCAAGCACGTAGAGCACCATGTTCAACAACGCGTTGCGGTAATAGGGATCGGCCAGCATCTGCCAGAAATTGTCGAGGCCGTTGAACCTGCGCCCGGTAAACGAGCTGAGGTTCCAGTCGGTCAGCGCGATGTAGAAGCCGAACAGCGTCGGGAAGATCACCATGGCGATGGTGAAGAGCAGCGCGGGCAAAAGGAACAGCGCGCGCTGGCCGTCCTCGCCACGCGTCAGCACCTGCCAGGCGCCGAGCGCCGCGCCCCACAAGATGTAAGCGTAGATCACCGGGCGCCAGGTGTCGAAACCGACCGTGGACATTTCGGTCTTGTAGAGAACCTGCACGACGATGATCGCCAGCAGGCCAAGGGTCGCGAGGGCCAGCAGACCCCAGCCGAGGCGCTTGCGGCCTGCCGGGATCAGGTCGGCCGGATTTGCCGCCCACGCATTCGCGGTCGAAGTCTGCTCAGCCACGCCTCTCGCCTCTTTGACTGACGACCGGCCGCAGCCGGTCAAAGATGCGGCCCGGCGACTGGTGCCGCCGGGCCGCGACTTCCGTGAGACAGATTACATGCCGAGCGAAGCTTTGTAGAGCTTCACCTGCTTGTCACGTCCGATCTGGTCGGTCAGCTTCTCCCATGCGGCGGCGATGGCGTCGGCGCCTTCCTGCGCCTTCATCTTGCCGGCAAAAGTGTTGGCGAGGATGTCCTCGGCGGCGGAGTAGTACTGGAAGATGCCGGGGATGCGCGGCTCGATCGCAGCGTTCGGATGATTGTAGGAATCACCTTCCGACTTGAGATAGGAGGTGATGAAGGCCTCGTCATAGCCGGCCGCCACCCATTCGGGAATGTTGAAATGGGAGTTGCGGTAGGGCTGGAAGCCCGACGGATACATTGCTGTCCAGATCGACAGGTCCTTGCCGCCGAGATGGGCCGCGGCGGACCATGCGGCCTTCTTCTTCTTTTCGTCCTTGTCGACGCGGGCCATGACATAGACGCCCCAGCCAAGATAGGCGCAATTCGGCGAATAGTTCGGGCCGCTGGCGAGCTTTTCCCACTTGCCGGTCTTGGAATTGTAGACGTCGTCGGAGCCCGGCAGGATCGAGAAGCCGGTGACGTCGCCGATGACCGATGAGTCGTTGGTCTTCACGTTCGAGCCGACGTCGCCCCACCACGGGATCATCGAGCCGGTGCCGGCCAGGAACTGCTGGAAGGCAGTCGTGTTCGGATCGGCGTTGATCTGGTCGGCAGGCTCTGAGGGCAGGGCGTCGATCACGTCCTGGATGGCGCGCACCCAGGCTGGATTGTTGACGCGCGGCTTCATCGTGTCGGCGTCGAACAGCCAGGCCTTGTCATCGGGATGCTTGGCATAGGCGGTGGCGCGGCTGCCGAGGAAGTAGAAGCCGAAACCGCCCCAGGGCTTGGGCGCATCGAGATAGCCATAGACGTCTTGGCCCTTGAATTTCTTGCCCTTCAGGAACTTGGTAACGGCCTGCACTTCCTGCCAGGTCTTCGGCACGCCCCATTCGGTCGTGGCGCCGCTTTCCTTCCAGGCCTTGGCGAGGTCGGCATCGGCGAACACGTCGGTGCGGTAGTTGAAGTTGTGCGTGTCACCGTCGATGGTCACGCGATACTGCTTGCCGTCCCAGGTGCCGACCGGCGGCTTCAGGTAGTTGACGAGATCGTCGAAATCAATCTGTTTCTTGACCCAGTCGGGCATCTCCGAGGTGAGGCCCTTGCCGCAGACGTCACCTTCGAAGGGCGCGCCCATTTCGATGAT
Organism: Mesorhizobium sp. CNPSo 4661; assembly: GCF_057784215.1. Taxonomy (NCBI): domain Bacteria; kingdom Pseudomonadati; phylum Pseudomonadota; class Alphaproteobacteria; order Hyphomicrobiales; family Phyllobacteriaceae; genus Mesorhizobium; species Mesorhizobium sp. CNPSo 4661. The sequence goes on from NZ_JBWGIO010000011.1 coordinate 59,135, forward strand.
GTCGAAGTCGACGGTGCCGGTGGCGATCGACTGCTGCAGGCGGGCGTTGTAGTCGGCCTGGGCGAGGTCGATCCAGCTGATCTTGGCGCCGGTATAGGCTTCCCATGGCTTCAGGAAGCCGCGGAACAGCACGTTGTGCAGGTTCTGGTTGTTGAGGCCCATGAACGTGAGCTCGACACCGGCGAACTCGCCTTCCTTGACATTGGCCTTGGTCGCTTCGAGGCAGAGCTCGCCGACCTTCTGGAAATCCGCATCGGTCGGCTGGCCCTTGCCGACGCCCGGGATCTGCAGGATCTTCGCACGCAGGCTGTCATCGGCGGCGGCCGGCCTCGTCAGCGCGCCGAGCCCGGCGCCGGACGCGGCGGCGATCGCGGCCATCGAGGCGGCACCTTTCAGCAGATCGCGGCGGCTGGCGCCGGCGCGCATCAGTTTTTCATACAGGTCGACTCTCATCTACAGGTTCCTCCCAGAACAACAGCCATTGAATTGAAGTGCCAATCTCTCGGACGTCGAAACGTCTGACGGTTCTCCTCGATCATACGGGGACGTGGGACCCCACCCTGCGTCGCCGGAGATCCGATCTCAGGGTAACAGATCTGCTCTCGGATTGGCACTCGCCACTATTCGCGTAATCGATTACCTTGTCAACAAGATTGGGTTTTTATCTATAAGATACCGACTTGCCGTCGCCGTTGGCAATGGCTAGCTTCACCGCAAACGATAAAGGGGAGACGATGGCTCAAGTCGCGATCAGCAGTGTGGCCAAGGCATTTGGAACCGTCAAGGTCCTGCATGAGGTCAGCGTCGACATTGCCGACGGCCAGTTCGTCGTGCTGGTCGGTCCGTCGGGGTGCGGCAAGTCCACGCTCTTGAGAATGGTGGCCGGGCTGGAGACCGTTTCCGGCGGCACGATCTCGATCGGCGATCGCGTCGTCAACAACCTGCCGCCGGCCAAGCGCGACATCGCCATGGTGTTCCAGAACTACGCGCTCTATCCGCACAAGACGGTGGAGCAGAACATGGCCTTCGCGCTGAAGCTGCGCGGCACCGACCCGGCCGTCGTCGCCGAGCGGGTCAAGCGCGCCGCCGACATCCTTGATCTCGCGCCCTATCTCAAGCGCTACCCACGCCAGCTTTCCGGCGGCCAGCGCCAACGCGTCGCCATGGGTCGCGCCATCGTGCGCAATCCGCAGGTGTTCCTGTTCGACGAGCCGCTTTCCAACCTCGACGCCAAGCTGCGCGTGCAGATGCGCACCGAGATCAAGGAACTGCACCAGCGGCTGAAGACGACCACCATCTACGTCACCCACGATCAGATCGAGGCAATGACCATGGCCGATAAGATCGTCGTGATGCGCGACGGCCGCATCGAGCAGGTCGGCGCGCCGCTGGAACTGTTCGACCGGCCGGCGAACCTTTTCGTCGCCGGCTTCATCGGCTCGCCTTCGATGAACCTGCTTAAGGGCACCGTGAAGAAGGCTGAGAAGGCGGTCGTCGAGATCGCCGGCACGGCGTTCCCGATGCCGTCGGGAGTTGCTGCCGAGGATGGCCAGGCCGTCGTCTACGGCGTGCGGCCGGAGCATCTGGAGATCCATCCGGACGGCGTCGAGTCCAAGATCTCGGTGGTCGAGCCGACAGGCTCCGAGACCCTGGCCTTCGTGCGCTTCGGCGAGGGCGAGATGGTGGCGCTGTTTCGCGAGCGCCACGACTTCAAACCGGGCGACACGCTGAAGCTCAAGCCGCGCCTCGACCAGGTCCACCTGTTCGACGCCGGCACCGGCAAGCGTCTCTGACCGCATCAACCCTTCAAGAGGAAACCATGCTCAAAGGGATCAATCCGCTGCTTAATGCCGATGTGCTCCAGGCGCTGCGGGCGATGGGCCATGGCGACGACCTGATCATCGCCGACACCAATTTCCCGTCCGATTCGGTGGCGCGGCAAACCGTGCTCGGCAAGCTGTTGCGCATCGACGCGACGGCGGCCGAAGTGGTGAAGGCGGTGCTGTCGGTCATGCCGCTGGATACTTTCGTCAACGATGCGGCGGCGCGCATGGAGATCGTCGGCAAGCCGAACGAGATCCCGCCGGTGCAGAAGGAGGTCCAGAAGCAGATCGACGCGGCCGAGGGCAAGCCCTGGCCGATGATCTCGATCGAGCGTTACGCCTTCTACGAGCGCTCCAGGAGAGCCTATTGCGTCATCCAGACCGGCGAGCGCCGCTTCTATGGCTGCTTTGCCTTCCGCAAGGGCGTCGTGCCGCCGGATGCGGAGTAAGGACATGGCTATCGGCAAGCCCGTCGTCACGAAGCCTGTTGTAATTTTGGGTGTGTTCGTTGCCGACACCGCTTATCGCGCCGACCGCCAGCCGCGCCTGGGTGAGACGATCCTCGGCAATTCCTTCAAGCTCGGCCCGGGCGGCAAGGGCTCGAACCAGGCCGTGGCCGCCGGCAAGCTTGGCGCCGACATCACTTTCCTGACCAGGCTCGGCGTCGATGCCTTCGCCGACATGGCCAAGCAGACCTGGAAAGACGCAGGCGTGAAAAGCGCCGTCATCGACACGCCGGACAGCTATACGGGTGCCGCCTACATCTTCGTCGAGGAAGGCAGCGGCAACAATGCCATCATCGTCAGCCCGGGCGCGGCAATGCTGATTTCCCAGGCCGACATCGAAGCGCATGCCGAGCTCATTCGTTCCGCCGGCGTCTTCGTCACCCAGCTTGAGCAGCCGATCGACGCGGCATTGAAGGCGCTCGAGATCGCGCGCGGGGCAGGGGTGACGACCATCCTCAATCCCGCGCCGGCCGCCAGCCTGCCCGACCGCATCTACACCCTCTGCGACTATGTCACGCCCAACGAGACCGAAGCCGAAGGACTGACCGGCATCAAGGTTTCGTCGATCGACGACGCCCGCCGCGCCGCCGATGCCCTATTGGCCAAAGGCGTCGGCGCCGTCATCGTGACGCTCGGCGAGAAGGGCGCCCTGCTCCACACCAAGGAGCGATCCGAACATGTCGGCGCGGTCAATGCGGGCCCAGTGGTCGAGACCACGGGGGCGGGTGACGCGTTCAACGGCGGCCTGGCCGCAGCGTTGGCAAAAGGCGCCGAGCCGCTGGAGGCCATCCGCTTTGCCTGCGCGGTCGCCGGCATTTCTGTGACCCGCCCAGGCACCGCGCCGTCGATGCCGACATTGCGGGAGGTCGAGGCCCTGCTCGCCAGGGCCTGACGCCTCCCGTCCACCTGTCTTTCTCGGCTTTGTTAGCGGCTCCTTAATCCGGAACGCAACGGAGGCGAGCGCGTTCATCGTCCTGGTCGGCAACGCCGATTGGAACGGCTGGATGAAAAAGCCTTACGAAAAGCCCACGCTTACGAAGCGGCAGAAGCTCACCGAACGGACGGCCCAGATCATCGCTTCCGGCGTCGTCCTGGGCGAATGATTTCCTGAATCGGGCTCGGATAGCGCTACAGAATCCTGCTGGTCAGCTCCAGCATCGTCGTTGCGCCCTGCTCGCTGCCGGGCATATGCACCACGCGCAGAACCCGAAGGTCCCTGCTCGATCCTTCGACCGGCATTGAAACGCTTTCACCGACCCGTGGCAATTCCTGGAAGGCGAGCTCGTCGACGTCCCTGGCGTCATCGATCGAAATGCGGCATCTCACAGCCATCTTGATCTCCCGTCATTTTCGCCCGTGGGCTGAACGAGGCAAGATTGGAATGGTTCCCGGGTAAAGGCCCTCGGTTGTCAAACCCGCTGCGACATTCGCGCGGCGTCGGTCGCTTCAACGCCTTGAATTGACTTCGCAATTGGCCAGAGGTCGTTAGCTGGCCAACTCGGCGATGTGGGCAATCGGCTTGTCCTCTTCCATGCGGCAGGCGCAGGCCGGCAGGCGGTGTAGAAGCAGACCGCGATCCGCGGTGGTCAAGGCGATACGGCTGGAAGACGCGTCAAGGCGCGCCGCACAAGCCGGATTTTCTGATTGACCCCGGAAAGGGAAATGGCGCGAGTGACGGGGCTCGAACCCGCGACCTCCGGCGTGACAGGCCGGCACTCTAACCGACTGAGCTACACCCGCGCACTGACGAGCACGTGTCAGCCGTGTTCGTCGTTGGGGCGGTGGATAAGGGGTTCGTTTGCGGGTGTCAAGCGCAGCATCGAAGCATAACAGCAATCAGCAGAAGGTTTTTTGACAGCGGCGTCCTGGCTGGGGAAAACCGCACCGCGACGGGTGCGCCGTCCGTTCATTTGGCCTTGCGGATGCGGCCCTAACTGCTTAAAGGTCCGCGCTCAAGCGGGCGATTAGCTCAGTTGGTAGAGCGCTTCGTTTACACCGAAGATGTCGGCGGTTCGAGCCCGTCATCGCCCACCAGCCTGTCGAACAAGCTGAAACGGAATGTGGCGGCGGCCCTTGCCAGGGCCACCACCTTATCGAGCGGCGGGCTGCTACTGCCTGACGTAGCACCTTTTTTCCGCGCCCGGAGCAGGATCACCGCCAAAGGAGTCGTTGCTGCAGTCGACGCCGTTCCTGAAGACATCCTGCGTGTACCGGCCGCGTGCGCCGTATCTGACCACCGCACGACCTTCGAAATCGCAGAAATCGCCCTCACCGGCGCAGGCAACCCAATCGCCGCGGTCCGGCCGTGAGCCGTAATCGCCGCCGTAATTGTTGTCACCGCCGTAGTTGTTGTCACCGCCATAGCCGCCGCGGCCGCGCGCCACGTAATAGCAAGCTTTCTCGCGGCCGGGTGCAGGATCACCGAAAAGGCGATTTGAGCAAGGCACGGCCCGGCGGTCGAAAAACCGGGACGTCGTTCGACCCCGGGCGCCGTAGATCACTTGCGTGGGATAGGGCAGGCGGCATATGCCGCCTTCATTGGCGCATCGCCGCAGCTGCTGCGCCGAGGCGGTGCTTGGGAAAAGGGCCGTGGCGGTCGCGGCCAGGCCGACCAGGCAAATGACCGCCAGTGCCATCCGGATCAGGAAAGTAGGGGTTTTCGACACGATTCGTCTCCCGTTTTGATTGCATCGGACACCCTACAGCGAAGCTGTTGAATGTGCGATGAACGCTTTGGTCGCCGGTCGTATGCCAGATTATCGCTCGCTGCGTCCGGTTGTCGAGGAGTCAAGGAAGCGATGCCGACCAACGGTTCGGCCGGCTGTGATTTCAGTATTTTATGATCCGCCGCTCAACGAGGACCACGATGCAGAACAGCGCGATCGACAGCGACGACGACAGCACGATCGCGGCGTAGAGGCGGTCGGACTGGTAGTTGAAGGTCGCCTGGATGATCAGCGCGCCGAGCCCTTTGTCCGAACCGATCCATTCGCCGACGATGGCGCCGATGACGGCGGTGGCCGAGGCGATCCTGAGCGAGGAGAACAGCATCGGCAGCGCGCGCGGCAAGCGCAGACTCCAGAAAATCTCCGAGCGTGTCGCCGACAGCACCCTGAACAGTTCGTGCTCGTTGTCGCTGGCCGAATCGAGCCCACGGATCATGTTCACCAGCGTCGGGAAGAAGCAGATCACCGCGGCGATAACGATCTTCGGCGTCATGCCGAGACCGAAGATCAGGATGATGATCGGCGATAGCGCCAGGATCGGAATGGTGTTGAAGAAGAGCACGATCGGGAAATAGGCGGCCTGAAGGACGCGGCTGTGGACAAAGAGCACGGCCAGCAGCACGGCAGCCAGGTTGCCGATGACGAAGCCGGCCAGCGCCTCGATCAGCGTCGGCCGCAGATTGTCGATGAGGAGCGAAAAGTTCTTCTGGAAGACACCGAAGATCGCCGTCGGCGTCGGCACGATATAGGCCGGTACGCCAAGCAGGGGCAGCAAGTATTGCCAGGCGAGCAGGATTGAAGCCGCGCCCAGGACGGGAAGCGCAAGGGTCATTTGCGGAGAGAGCGGCGCCTGTCTCACGATGCGCGCTCCAGCGCCGTCCGCAAATCGGCCATGGCGGCGACGATCGCCGGATCCTCGCGCTTGCAGCGATTGCTTTCCTGCTTGAAGGGCCGCATGTCGAGGTCCTTGACGACACGCCCCGGATTGGCGGCCAGCACGATCACGCGTTCGCCGAGATAGGCGGCCTCGGCGATCGAATGGGTGACGAAAAGGATCGTCGTGCCGGTGCGCCGCCAGAGCGCGAGAAGCTCGTCGTTCAACCGGTCGCGCGTGATCTCGTCCAGCGCGCCGAAGGGTTCGTCCATCAGCAGCAGTTTCGGTTCGCCGAGTAGGGCGCGCGCGATCGCGACGCGCTGGCGCTGGCCGCCGGAGAGCTGGTGCGGCAGGCGCTCGCTGAAGCCGCCGAGGCCCATGAGCTCCAGCAGCTCCGTGCTGCGGTCCTCGATCCTGCGGGTCAGGCTGCCCTGGCCGACGCCGAGCGGCAGGCGCACATTGTCGCGCACCGTGCGCCAGGGGAGCAGGGTGGAATCCTGGAAGACGAAGCCGACGTCGCGGCGCGAGCGCACCGCATGCGGCGTTTCGCCGAGCACGCTGATTGAGCCGCCGAGCGGATCGAGCAGGTCGGCCACCACCCTGAGCAAGGTCGACTTGCCGCAGCCGGACGGCCCCAGGATCGACAGGAAGGAACCGGCCGCGACGGTCAGGTCGAGGCCGGAGAGCACTTTGACGGCCGTCTGCCGGCCGCCATAGCCGACATCTAGCTGCCGCGCTTCGATAGCCTCCACCATCACGCCGCGGGCGCGTCGAGCTTGGGCCGGTCGGCGGCCGACAGTTCCAGGATCTTGGTTGTGTAGACATCCTTGGCTGCCGGACGGCCGTTCGGATATTGGCCGACCTTGTCGAGCAGCGCCAATTGCTCCTCGATCGAGGCGGGGTCGAACGTGCCCCAGCCATCCTTGGCGGTCGCGCCGTCGAAGGAGAGTTTCAGCACCAGATTGACGGTCTTTTCCTCCCAGCCGAGATCCATTTCCGGATAGGCGGCGACCATCTTCTTCACCGCTTCCTGCGGGTTGGCATGCACCCAGCCCCATCCCTTGCCGACGGCGCCGATGAACTTGGCCAGGGTCTCCGGATCCTTTTCGATCGCAGTGTCGGTGGCGAAATAGACGTCGGCGTAGGAGCTCAATCCAAGGTCGCGAGTCAGAAGGTCGATGCGGTCATCGCCGACGACGCTCAGTGCCTGCGTGTTGGTGATCCAGCCGCCGATCGCATCGACGTCGCCGCGCACCAGCGGCGCCTTGTCGAAGCCGACATTGACGATGGTCACCTCGGAAGGATCGATGCCGTTCTTGGCCAGGATCTCGTCGATGACGAAGCGCGCCGTCGGCTGGATGCCGATCTTCTTGCCCTTGAGATCCGCGACGCCGCGGATCGGCTTGGCCGGCTTCGAGGTCAGCGCGTAGGGACCGGTGCGGAAGCCGCAGGCGATGATCTTGATCGGCACGCCGCTAGCGCGCGCCGAATAGAGCTGTGGCGTCTCCGAGAACTGGCCAAGCTGCGCGGCGCCCGAAATGACCGGCGGGACGGTCGAAGCGTTGGGGCCGCCGGGGCTGAATTCGACCTCCAGCCCGGCATCCTTGAAATAGCCGTTGGCGACGGCCGCGATGTCGCCGATCTGGCCGTTGGACATCAGCCAGTCATACTGGATGACGACCTTTCCGGCGGCCTTTGCGCCCGGCGTCAGCACCAGCTGCATACCGGCCGACACGGCCGCCACAGCCGCGACGCCGCCTTTCATGAAAGCGCGACGGTTCAATTCGAAGTCCCTGTTCCCATTCATTTTTCGCTCCTGTTGCAGACTTTCTCGTCTCTTCTTCAGGCGCCGCTCCCTTCAGCGCGGCGTCGTCTACGGCTGTTCGTCGTGGTAGTCGCCGGGGCCGCCGTCGAGCCAGGCGTAAAGCTCCCAGAGTGTGTCGTCCGGGTCGGTGAAATAGGCGCAGCGCGCATTCCAGGCGTAGTTTTCGGGCGGGCCGTAGAAAGGCACGCCCTTGCCGCTGAGTTCGGCATGCATGCGGTCGATGTCTGCCGGCGTATCGAGTTGCACGGCGACGCAGACCTTGTGCGCCTGGCGCGGCGATTTCAGCTTCGACACGCCGGTATGGCGGTTGATGTGGTCGAGTTCCCAGGCGGCGAGCGTGACGCCCTCGCCATGGAAATCAGCAAAGCCTTCGGCGCGGCGGCGCAGGCGGAAGCCGAGCTTGTCGACATAGAATTCGACGGTGCGCTCGATGTTTTCCACCAGCAGGCAGACGTCGGAGATGCGGGTGATGCTCGCCGGCATGGCTATTTCGCTCCGTCGGTTTTCGGCAGCGGCAGCCTGACGCCGACGCGATTGGCGGCGCCGACGATGTGAGCCCGCATTGCCGCTTCCGCCGCGGCCGGATCGCCCGCCACCAGCGCCTCGTAGATGCGCACATGCTCGCCGACATTGATCTCGATGAGGTCGTGCAGCGGGTTGGTCATACGGGCGTAGTGGATAGAGTGACGGATCTGCTCGCAGACGAACGAGATGAAAGTGTGGATGTAGCTGTTGCCGGTGGCGCGCGCGATCTCGCGGTGGAAGAGCAGGTCGGCGTCGATGCTGCCTTCTTCCCAGCGCTCTTCGCCGCCCATGCGGTCGAGCGCTGCCTTGATCGAATCGAGATGCTCCTTAGTGCGCCGCGCCGCGGCGAGTGCCGCCGACTCGGCCTCAAGGATGCAGCGCAACTCGAACAGCCGCTCCATGTTGTGCGTGTCCTTGAGCGCCTCGCGGTCGATGCGGATCGCGGCCCGCTGCTCGGGCGCCAGCACGAAGGCGCCGATGCCTTGCCGCGCCTCGATCATGCCGTCAGCCCTGAGCTGAGCGATCGCCTCACGCACCACATTGCGGCTGACGCCGAACTTTTCCGACAGCTCCTGCTCGGTCGGCAGCCGCGCGCCGGGGTTCAATTCGCCGGATTCAATCTCGCGGCTAAGGAAGGCCGCGACCCGGTGTGGCAAGGTCTCGACGGTGCCGATGGCGGCCAGTCTCTGCTTCATGAAAGAATCTCCGTCGCGGGCAACAGACAACCGGGATTCATCAGTCCCTTGGGGTCGAGCGCAGTCTTCAGCGCCGCGACCATGTGGCGATGCGTCGGCGAGAGCCCGGTCCAGAATTCCTCGCGCCGGCTGCGGCCGATACCGTGTTCCGCGCTGATCGAACCGCCGAGGCCGACGGCGATTTCATAGAGACCGGCGATGACTTCAGCGCCCCGCGCGCGGGCATGGTGCTCGGCAAGTTCAAGCGGCGGCAGCACGTTGAAATGGATGTTGCCGTCGCCGGCGTGGCCATAGGCCAGCGGAATCCAGCTGGGATGGCTATTCGCGATGAAGTGCCGGGCTTGGCTGATCAGGACAGGGATGTCGGAGATGCGCACCGACAGATCGGTCCGAACATGATAGCCGCGCCTGGCCTGGCCTTCGACCAGCCCTTCGCGGATCGCCCAGAAGCTCCTGGCCTGCACGCTGCTTGTGGCGAGAACCGCGTCGGTCACCAGGCCTTTTTCCATGGCATCGGCCAGGAAACTGGCCAAGAGAGTATTGAGATCGATACCCGGCCCGGAGGACAATTCCATCAGCACCTGCACAGGCGCCGAGACCGGCGCAGCTATGCCTGGGTCGATCAGCCGGGCGAGCTCGATACATTCCGAACCGATGATCTCGAAAGCGGAGATCAGGTCCGAACAGTCGCGGCGCGCCCGATTGAATAACTGGATGGCAGCTTCGAAAGAAGCGAGACCGAGATAGGCTGTCTCTGTTTGAACCGGCTTCGGAAAGAGCTTCACCTCGACACCCGTGATGATGCCCAGTGTGCCTTCCGAGCCGATGAAAAGCTGCTTCAGGTCGTAGCCGCTGTTGTTCTTGCGCAGCCCGGCAAAACCGTTCCACAGCTCGCCATTCGCAAGTACGACCTCCAACCCGAGGATGAGGTCGCGCGCCATGCCATAGCGCAGCACGTTGACGCCGCCGGCATTGCTCGCCGCATTGCCGCCGATCTGGCAGCTGCCCTGCGCGCCGAGCGCCAACGGGAACAAGCAATCCTGCGCCTCGCACGCGTCCTTGATCGTCTGCAGCACGCAGCCGGCATCGGCACGCAGGGTGAAATTTTCCGTATCGATCTGCCGGATGGCGTTCAGCCGCTCAAGGCTGACGACAACCAGACCACGGCCTTTGCTGTCGATCGCGCCCGACACCAGCCCGGTGTTGCCACCCTGCGGGATCACGCCGAGCCCAAGCTCGCTGCACAGACGCATCACGGCCTGGACTTCGCCGACCGAGCCTGGCCGCAGCACGGCAAGAGCTTCGCCTCGGTAATCGCCTGCCCAATCGCCCAGATATTTCGCCATACCGGCGGCATCGGCGGTGAATCCGCCTGGGCCGACTGCGCCTTCGATGGCGCTAAGGATTTCCGGCGAGAGACGATGAGCGGTCATGAAAATTCATGTCTGGATATCGGGTGATACATATCATCCTACAACTTAATTCGAGTCAACAGGCGGACTCTGTCATCGGACTAGGCCCTGCCTATGCATCGTCCTGGCTGATTGCCGGCCGCCGAAACCACCGCGATGGTGGGCGCTACGGGGAGCCGCGGCTCGTCCCCGGCCAGATCGATCCGGTGAGGAGAAAAGATGATTGAACTGCCCTTTGCCCGCGAAGAGTACCGGCAGCGGCTCGGAAAAATCCGTGCCGAGATGGCCAGGCGCGGCATCGAACTCCTGATCGTCAACGACGTCGCCAACCAGCATTACATCACCGGTTATGACGGCTGGTCTTTCTACACGCCGCAGGTGGTGCTGGTTCCGATCGAGGATGCCGAGCCTGTCTGGATAGGCCGCGCCATGGACGCGGCCGGCGGCTTGCTGACGGCCTGGATGAAGCCGGAAAACGTGGTCGGCTTCCCGGAGGACCATGTTCAGCGCGCCGACCGTCATCCCATGGACTGGATCGCGGCCTGGATCGTCGCCAAGGGCTGGGGCAGCCGCCACACCGGCATCGAGCTCGAAGCCTATTATTTCTCACCGAAGGCGCATGCGCGGCTCGTCGCCGGATTGCCCAATGCGAAATGGCATGACGCCGACCTGCTTGTGAACTGGATCCGCGCGGTGAAATCGGCGCCGGAAATCGCCTATCTGCGCAACGCATCGAGGCTGGCCGAAGCAGCGGTCGCGCGGGCGTTCGAAGTCATTGCGCCGGGTGTGCGCGAGTGCGACGCGATCGCCGCCATCCAGGCGGCGCAGATCGCCGGCAGCCCTAATTTCGCCGGAGATATCACCGCGCTGCCGCCGACGATCCTGGGTGGCGAAAATGCTTCCGCGCCGCACATCATGTGGAGCGACAGGCGGTTCGGAAAGGACGAAACGATCGCCTTGGAGCTTGCCGGCGTTTGCCGCCGCTATGCCGCCGGGCTGGCCAGGACGATGCAGCTCGGCAAGACGCCGACCCGCGTCGCGGACACGGCAAAGGCCGTCATCGAGGGCATGGATGCGGTGCTCGATACCGTACGGCCGGGCACGACCGCGGAAGCGGTCGAAGCTGCCTGGCGCAAGGTCATCGCGCGTTACGGGCTGAAGAAGGAATCGCGCATCGGCTACTCCATCGGCGTCGCCTATCCGCCCGATTGGGGCGAGCATACGATCAGCCTCAGACCCGGCGACAAGACGGTGCTTCAACCCGGCAATGTCGTTCATTCGATCCTGGGCATGTGGATGGACGGCTGGGGCATCGAGATCAGCGAGACCATTCTGGTGACCGACACCGGCAACGAGACGCTGACGAAGTTCCCGCGGGATATCCATGTCAAATCCTGACCGGCCTGCGGGCGATACCGTGCCCGAGATCGACGCCGGGATTCTCGATCGGATGATCGAGATCCGCCGCCATCTGCACCGCCACCCGGAGCTTTCGAACCGCGAGGTGGGCACGCAGCGCTATTTGCGCGAGATGCTCGCGAGCGAAGGCATCGCCGAGATTCGGGACATTGCCGGTTACGGGCTCGCCGTCGATATCGTCGGCACCGGCCGGCCCTCCAATCGCAAGCTCGCCATTCGCGCCGACATCGACGCTTTGCCGATCGAAGAGGAATCCGGCGTCGATTATGCGTCGGAAAATCCGGGCGTGATGCATGCCTGCGGCCATGACGCCCATGCCGCGATGGGCTTTGCGGTGGCCGCGCACCTGCATCGGTCGCGTGAAAATTTCGGCGGAACCGTCCGCCTTGTCTTCCAACCAGCCGAGGAAGATGAGCCGTCAGGCGGCAAACGGGTGGTGGAGGAGGGGCTTCTCGACGATGTCGACGCCGCGATCTGCGTCCATGTCGATCCGTACACGCCGTCGGGTAAGGTCGCTGTCGGCTCCGGCCCCTACACTTTGGCATGTGACACGTTCGATGTGCTGGTCACCGGCTCGGCGGCGCATGCGGCAAAACCCTATGAAGGCATCGACGCGCTGACCGTGGCCTGCTCCATGGTGAGCGAGCTGCAGAAGATCGTTTCGCGCGAGACCGATCCTTACGATCCGCTGGTCATTTCGGTGACCGCCATCAATGGCGGCAATGCCTACAACGTGACCGCCGGCAAGGTCGCGTTCAAGGGCACCATCCGCAGCGGCAGCGACGCCACCCGCGAGCGTGCCTGGCGCCGGCTTCGCGAGGTGCTGGAGGGAGTGGCTTCCAGCCACGGCGCCAGCGTGCGGGTCGACCTGCATCGAGGCGAACCTGGCGTCGTCAACGATGTCGAGATGGCAGCCCTGATCATGGCCGGCGCCAAGGCCAGCATCGGCGCGGAGAATGCGCTCAGCATGCCCGGATGGAGCATTGCCGACGACTTCGGCTATTACAGCGAGAAGCGTCCGTCGGTCTATTTCCGGCTCGGCATCCGCAACGAGGAGGTCGGGTCGGTCTATCCGCTTCACCATGCCAGGTTTCGCGTCGACGAGGCCGCGTTGAAGAGCGGCGTTCTTACGCTGGTCTCGGCAGCAACGATGTACCTGGCCGGGCAGGAGAATCCCGACGCCTAGTGCATTTCACCGTTTCACGGAAACGGCGAAATGCCCTATCTCTTTGTTTTTACGCAATTCCGGGCGGAAAACCGCTCACACTTTTCCTGGAATTGCTCTAGCGAGCTCGCCGGCGCCGGTGTTGGATCAGCCGGTCAAAGATACTGCGCTACCTTCTTGCCGACGGTCAGGAAGCGCAGCGGGTCGACCGCCTCGCCGCCGTGGCGCACTTCGTAGTGAAGGTGCGGGCCGGTCGAGCGGCCGCTACTGCCAGTCTTGCCGATGACGTCGCCGGCAGCTAGCTTCTGGCCGACGGCAACATCGATCTCGCTCAAATGCCCGTAGCGCGTGGCAAAGCCGTTGCCATGGTCGACCTCGACCATGCGGCCGTAGCCGCCGGCCCAGCCGGCGCGGGTGACGGTGCCGGCGGCCGTGACCTTGGCCGGCATGCCGATCGGGGCCCTGAAATCCATTCCGGTATGCAGGGCGGCGGTGCCGAGGATCGGGTCGGTGCGCACGCCGAACGGGCTGGTCACCGTACGGCCAGGGGCAGGATTGGTGAGCGGCAGCTTGCGCGCCTCCTTCTTCACCTCGTCTAGTGCATCGAGCGCCTCGTCCAACTCCTTGACTCGGCTGTCGAAAACCATCGAGGGATCAATCGGAACCAGCGGGCCGCCGACATCGCTCTTGTTAAGTTCGCTGTCGACCGGTAGGCCCGCCGCTTCCAGTGCCTGGGCGATGGCATCGGCATTCTTGTAGGCGTTGTCGGCAAGCGTGGTGATGCGCGAAAGCTGCTGATTCTCGATAGCCTTGAGCGAGGCATTGATTGAGACGAACAGCTTGTCGGCGCGATCGGCGGCCGTTTCGCCGTCAAGCGGCTCGGACCTTGTCGACCAGAGCGAGAAGGGCCTGGTGTCGCCGGCGCTCAAGGATGCGACGGAATAGGTCGGCGCCTGCGAAAGGCTGCCGGTCACCTCGGCGTGGTCATCGGGCTTGGGCGCCGCCGCGCCGGTTGCGGGTGTGTCGCCGACCTCGTTCTCGGCGCGCTCGAGGATCGGCCCGAGCCGTCCGTGCCGCTCGCTGAGCTGGGTCTGCCTGGCCAGCAGCTCGCTGACCTTGGTCTCCATCTGTTGCTGGTCGAGAAGCTGGCGGCTGGTGATGCGGTCGACCTGGGCGCGAAGGGCCGAGATGCGGTCCTCATAGGCCTGCTGCATGCGCGCCTGCCTTGCCGTCGTGGCGCCGATCAGGTCGTCGCGCAGCACCAGATAGGACGTGGCGAGTAAATAACCGATGGCGATGGCCGCCAGAGCGGAGCCGATAAAGGCGGCGAGCCAGGGGCGGATGGTGAAATGCCTTATCTCATTGCCCCGGGCGATGATGACCGTGTGCGGTTCCTTGCGTCTGCCGAAGACAGCTGACTGACCGGTTTGTTTCACGGGACCGAGCTTTCGTTACGGGGCCAACGACAAGCTCGATTACACATTATTAGGGTTAACAAAGTTTTGCCGCGTCGACAGCGCAGGCCTGAATGCACGCAGCACGGGCAGGAGGTTGCACGAAAATCTCCGGGACGCGGACACCATGCCGCGAAATCGTTGGCGATGAACACCAATATTGTGCCACGAGCAGCCTGCAGCCCGCAAAGCAAGGCTCGGGTTTCTTAACTGTCTTCGATTGCATTTAGTTGACGTTTTTCGAGTAAAGGCGTGTTGGTATTTGAGGTTCACCGTGACGGTAGGAATGCTGGACGATCTGGTTGGCAAGATCTTCGACAAGATTTCGGGCACCAGTCTGCTGGCGACCGGGCTTTTGCTGCTGACTGCCTTTGTCAGCGCGCTCGTGGCCTACTGGCGCACGGTCGAGGAGAGGAGCTGGAAGGAGTTTTTCGAGTTTGCCATCCCGCATGAGGTTATCACCCATCCCTCCGCGAAGGCCGACCTGCTGTTCTGGGTCACGAAAAAGGCCTTGATGCCGTTCCTGATGTTGCCTGCCGGAATCGTTTTCGTCACGGCAGTGGGGTACGCGACCAACTGGCTGTTTTCGACACTGTTCCACTTTCAGCCGCCTCTGATCGAGGGGCCGGCGGGGCCGGTGACGGTTCTGATCTTCACCCTCAGCATGCTCCTCGCCTACGACATTTCCTATTATCTCTATCACGTTGCCCAGCATCGCTATCCGCTGCTGTGGGAACTGCACAAGGTGCATCACTCGGCCGAGGTGATGGTCGGAATCACCAAGGACCGGGTCCATCCGCTCGACGAGTTGATGAACCGAGCTTGGGACGGCATCATCGTGGGGCTCTGCTTCGGCATCTGGTCGCTGATTTCGCTGAACCTGGTCGAATTGACCGTTTTTGGCGTCAACGTCTATGTCATGCGTAACATCCTGATGATGGATTTCGTCAGGCACACGCATTTCAAGATCTCGTTCGGCCCGCTCAACAATTTGATCCTGTGTCCTCACTGGCATCAGTTGCATCACAGCGTCGATCCGCGCCACTACGACAAGAACTTCGGGTTGCTCTTCTCGTTCTGGGATCGGCTCTTCGGAACATTGTGTGTGCCGAGGCCCGACGAGGACTTCAAGTTCGGGCTGGTCGACCGCGATGTGCGCGACTATCAGTCTCTCGCAGGCCTTTACCTCATGCCGCTGAAGCGGATGTGGGGGCATATTGCCAGGCGCATCCGGCCCGGAAAGCCACGGTCGCTCACCTCGCGATCCTCGGAGGGGACACGGCCATGAACGCTCCCGTTATGCTCGCAGTCCCGCGGACACGCACCTTCGAAGTCGTGACATCGGCGGTGCGCCTGGCCGAGATCGCACAGGCCTGGAGCGCGCTCTGGCAGCGGGCTGGCGGGCTTGTCTTCCAGCACCCGGACTGGATCGCGGCCTGGTGGCGCACCACCCCGCAGCAGGAGCGGCGCGCGCTCAGGATTGGGCTTGCCTGGAACGGCGACCGGCTCGATGGCGTGATAGCGCTCGCGACCTTCAGGCGTTCCGGCATCCGCATACTCGAATGGGCGGCGAAGGATCACAGCGACTATGGTGACGCGCTGGTTGCACCTGAGAGCGATCCGCGGGCGATCTCCCGCCTCTGGCAGTATGTTTTTGACCAGGGTGGCTTCGACCTGATCTATCTCAACCGTCTACTACCGGATGCCGGTGTTCATGCCCTGCGGGAACCGGCTCATGGCAAGGCGCTTCGGCCCAACCACCGCACTGAAATCAGCTATCGTGTCGCTGGCTCCTGGCAGCACGGGGCGGAATGGTTCGAGACGTTGTCCAAGAAGGGTCGGCAGAACTATCGCCGTGGCCGCAAGTTCATGGAAGAAAGCGGTGCATTGCGCTTCCGGCTGCTGGATGCGAAGGATCCACGCGAGCCGGTGCTCGAGCGCGTCGCGACGTTGAAGCGCCTCTGGCTCGCGCGCCATGGTCGTGCCTCGGATCTGTTCGACATAGGCTCGCCGGTTCTCGCCGCGCTTATTTCAGTGCTGGCCGACCTCGGGCTGTTGCGCATCTTCGTGCTGGAGCTTGACGACACGATCGTCGCCGTCTCGATCAACTTCGAGCAGCACGGCACGATGATGGCTTTCGTCACCACCTATGACCCCGAATACGAGCGCGCCTCGCCGGGTATGGTACTGATGATGGACTATATCCAATGGTCGTTCGACCGTGGCTTTGCCACGATTGATTTTCTCTGCGGCGGCGAGGATTTCAAACGGCGCTTCGCCACGCAATCAGTCACGCTGTCGTCCATGATGGGCGCGCGCGGCTTGCGTGGCCATCTTGCCGCGCTGGCCGATCAAGTGAGCCATGTTTCGAAATCCTGGAGGACGCGGCGGCAGCTGAAGGCCGAGGCACCTGACGAGTAACGATCATAATTGTTGATTGCTTGTGGGCTTTGGCGACGCTCAAAGCGCGCGCACGGCCTCGAGCACCGCTTCGGCGTGGCCCTTGACGCGAACCTGGCGCCAGATGCGGGCGATGCGCCCGTCCTTGCCGATCAGGAAGGTGGCGCGCTCGACGCCCATATATTTGCGCCCATACATCGTCTTCTCGACCCACAATTGATAGGCCTCGATCACCTTGCGCTCCTCGTCCGCGACGAGGTCGACGGTGAGGTCGTGCTTCGCCTTGAATTTGTCGTGTTTCTTCACGCTATCAGGCGATAGCCCGATCACCACGGCGCCAGCCTTCTCGAACTCCGGCTTCAACTGCGAGAAGCCGATCGCTTCGGTGGTGCAACCTGTGGTGTCGTCCTGCGGATAGAAGTACAGTACAACGGGCTTGCCCCGGAACGCGGCGAGGCTGAGAGAGCCGCCGCCGTCACGCGGAAGATCGAATTGCGGCGCTGCGTCGCCCACGTCGAGATCAGCCATATCGATGCCCTTGTTTGCGGTTACGCGCGGGAAATCATCGATATAACGTGAGGCGGGGATTCGTCCACGACGAGTTCGTCACAACGGAATATTGCTTGGATCAGGAAGAACCGCAGCACGAGAAGATCAGGTTCAGGCGTGACGAGATCACCGACCTGGCGATGCTCCCGTCCGCGTGCAGCGTGCCGCCGCTCGGCCGGGCGGCAGTGCGGCGGCGCTTCCGCATTCTCGGCCGCGTGTTTGCCGGGTTTTGCGCGCTCCTGCTTTTGGCGGCGGCGGGCGTCTATGTCCTCGGCGCTTCCGGTATAGGCACGGAGCGCCTCCGGGCGGAGGCGGAGACGGCCATCGAAAAGCTCGCCGGCGTCGATGTCAACGTCACCGTCGGCGCGGCGCGACTGACGCTCGACGGGTCGAGCTTTATCGCCCTGCAGGTGAACGATGTCAGCCTGAAGACGGCCGACGGCAAACCGATGGCCGATATCGGGCGCGTGCGTTTCGGCATGCGCTTGCTGCCGCTGCTTTCCGGCGACGTCCGGCTAACCAGCGCCAGATTTTCCGATGCTCATATCGTAGTGGCCGCCATGCCCTCCGGCGGCGGCGACTGGACGGCAGCGCTGCGCAACGAGGAAGGGCTTGTCGACCCGGAGAAAGTGTCGGCGGCGGTGTTTTCAAGCGTCAACGACGCGCTGGATGCCGTGCGCGAGGACTCGATGCGCCAGATCGATCTGCGCAATGTCGAGTTCGAGCTGCCGGACACCGGGCTGGTCAAGCGCGTGACCGTCGCCTCGGCAACCGTCGCGCAGACCGGCACGGGAAGCATGCAGGCCTCCTACGATGCCGATGTCGATGGCCGACATGCGACTTTGATCGCCTCGGCGACGCGCGATGCGACGGCTAGGCGCATTTCGTCGCTGGACGCCAACCTCGAGATAGAAGGCGCCCCCGGCGAAGACAGTTCGACCGGAACCGCCCCGACGGCCGACGGCGCCAAGCTGGGTTCGATCGCGTTGAAGCTTTCCGGCTCGGAAGCGTCAGGCGACAGCCCGTCGCGCCTGGCGGCTTCGCTCTCGCTCAAGGGTTCGGTGCTCGACCTGGACGAACGCGGGTTGCTGCCGACCGATGTCGATGCCGATGCCACGCTGGTGGCCGGCTCGAACAAGATCTCTGTCGACCGGCTGCGGATCAGGAGCGGCCGCTCCAGCTTCGACCTTGCCGGATCGATCGGGCCGAAGCCGGCGGTGGCGGGGGAGGAGCCAGCCTACCGCTATGACCTCACCAGCGACGGCTCGACGCTGGCGCCTTCGGAATCGCCAGAACCGGCGCTTCAATTCGTGGCCCGCATCGCCGGCGTCTACCAGCCGAACAGCCGCAAGCTCGTCGCCGAGCAGATCGGCGTGCGCTCCGGCGGGCCGGGCGAGGTGCTGGGCGCCGCCACGGTCGCCTTCATCGACAACGGCCCGCCAGGGGTATCGCTGTCGCTCAACGTGCACGACATGCCGGTTTCGCATGTCAAGCAATTGTGGCCATGGTTCTCGGCCCGCAATGCGCGGCTCTGGGTGCTGGGGAATCTGTTCGGGGGCACAGTGACCGACGCCAATCTGCAGTTCCAGGTGGCGCCGGGGCGCCTGGGCAACGGCGTGCCGCTCACCGGCGACGAAGTGTTCGGCCGTTTCCAGATCGAGGGGTCGCGCTTCGATACCGCCGGGCGCATCCCGCCGGTCCGCGACGCCGTCGGCGTGGTTGCGTTCCACGGCAACGATGTCGACATCGCGCTCTCCTCGGGCAGCGTCTATATGCCGAGCGGCCGCACCGTGGCGGCAAGCGGCGGCACGTTGACGATCAAGAACGCGAACCGACCGATTGTCGTCGGCGGGCTCGACATCGACGTCGCGGGTGAGGCGCCGGCGATCGCCGAGCTTGCGTCCTACGAGCCGATCAATGCCATGCGCCATGTCGGACTGGCGCCGGAAGACCTTTCGGGGACCGTTACCGGCCACGTCAAGGCGGACATTCCACTGACAAAGGGCATGGACACCTCGACGCTCGATTGGCTGGTCTCGCTCGACTATCAGAACCTGTCTTTAGCCAAGCCGTTCGAAGACCAGACGGTGACTGGCGCCGGTGGCTCGATAACCGTAGGGCCGAAGCAGGCGGTGATTTCGGCCGAGGCCAAGCTCAACGGCATTCCGGCCGAGCTCGACCTGGTCGAACCGCTCGAGGATGATGGGCCGGCGCGCAGCCGCAAGATCGCGCTGGTTCTCGACGACAAGACGCGCAACGCCAGCATGCCGGGCCTGTCGGACCTGCTTTCGGGAACCATCAAGGTGGCGATCGACAAGAGCGGCGAGGGTGCCCAGCAAGTCTCGGCGGACCTGACCAATGCCAGGCTCGATATTCCCTGGGCCGGCTGGAGCAAGGGCGTCGGCATTCCCGCCAAGGTCGCTTTCAACATGGCGAAGTCCGGCAGCACCACCACGCTTTCGGACTTCGACCTCGGCGGAAAGAGCTTTTCAATCGACGGCGATGTGACATTGGTCAACGGCTCGCTATCGTCGGCACGCTTCACCAAGGTGGCGCTCAACCGCGGCGACGACGTCGCGGTCTCGGTCAAGCGGTCCGGCAAGAGCTATGCCGTCGATGTCAGCGGCGCCTCGCTCGACGCACGCTCGCTGATCAAGCAGTTCACCTCGGATGTCGACACCGCCACCAAGGGCGCCGGCAATGGCGCGATCTCGGTCAGTGCCGATGTGGCATCGCTGACCGGTTTCCATGACGAGGTGCTCTCCAACCTCAAGCTCGAATACAGCGCCGCCGGATCGCGGGTGAATGGGCTAAACGTCACCGCCGCGGCAAGCTCCGGCGCCGCAATCACCATCAACAACACCACCGGTGAAGGCGGTCGCTCGCTCAGCGTCAAGTCGGCCGATGCCGGCGCGATCCTGCGTTTCCTCAACGTCTACGAGCATATGGAAGGCGGTGCGATCACGCTGTCGCTCTCGGGCGCCGCCGACGGACCGATGAAGGGACAGGTGGATGCCCGCAATTTCTATGTCGTCAACGAGCCAAAGCTCGCCTCGATCGTGTCGACGACGCCGGCCGGCGACACGCGCAGCCTGAACGAGGCCGTCAAAGGCAATATCGACACGTCCAGGGTGCAGTTCGAGCGCGGCTTCGCCGAGATCGACAAGGGTTCCGGCTATCTGAAACTGGCGAACGGCCTGCTGCGCGGTCCGCGCATCGGCACGACCTTCCAGGGAACGCTCTACGATCCGAACAACAACATGGACATGACCGGCACCTTCATGCCGGTCTATGGTCTCAACCGCATCTTCGGCGAATTGCCGCTGTTCGGACCGCTGCTCGGCAACGGACGCGACCGCGGCCTGATCGGGGTCACCTACCGGCTGCGCGGCAACGCCAACAAGCCGACGCTCAACATCAACCCGCTATCGGTCGTGGCGCCCGGGATATTCCGCTCGATCTTCGAGTACAGGCAGCAACCATCCCAAAATGCGCAGTAAGCCGCGGCCGATCAGCTCGGCCGCACCAGGACGTGCTTCTTCTTGCCGAGCGAAAGCTTCACGACGCCTTCCGGACCGAGATCCTGAAGCGTGACGACGCGCCGGTCGTCGGTCAGCGGCTGGTCGTTGATGCGCACGGCGCCACCCTGGATGTGCCGGCGCGCCTCGCCGTTCGAGCCGGCGAGCCCGGCGGTGACGAACAGTGCCAGGATGCCGAGGCCGGCCTCGAGGTCCGATCTGGCCACCTCGACGCTGGGCAGCGTGTCGGCGAGCGCGCCTTCCTCGAAGGTCTTGCGCGCTGTCTCGCTGGCGGTCTCGGCCGCGTCGCGGCCGTGCAGCATGGCGGTGATCTCGGTGGCGAGGATCTTCTTCGCCTCGTTGATCTCCGAGCCGCCGAGCTTCGCCAGCCGCGCCACCTCGTCGAGCGGCAGCGTCGTGTAAAGCTTCAGGAAGCGCCCGACATCGGCGTCCTCGGTGTTGCGCCAGTACTGCCAGAACTCGTAAGGCGACAGCATGTCACCGTCGAGCCAGACCGCGCCCGAGGCCGACTTACCCATCTTGGCGCCGGACGAGGTGGTGAGCAGCGGCGTGGTCATGGCGAAGAGCTGCACGCCTTCCATGCGGTGGCCGAGGTCGATGCCGTTGACGATGTTGCCCCACTGGTCCGAGCCGCCCATCTGCAGCCGGCAGCCGACACGCTTGTAGAGCTCGACGAAGTCGTAGGCCTGCAGGATCATGTAGTTGAATTCGAGGAAGGACAGCGACTGCTCGCGGTCGAGCCTGAGCTTCACGGAATCGAAGGCCAGCATGCGGTTGACCGAGAAATGCCGGCCGACATCGCGCAGGAAGTTGACGTAGTTGATCTGCATCAGCCAGTCGGCGTTGTTGACCATGACCGCATCGCCCGGGCCGCTGCCGAATTTCAGGTAGGGCGCGAAATTACGGCGGATGCCGACGAGATTGTCGTCGATGTCCTGCGGGGTGAGCAGCTTGCGCGCCTCGTCCTTGAAGGACGGGTCGCCGATCATCGAGGTGCCGCCGCCCATCAGCGCGATCGGCCGGTGGCCGGTCTGCTGCAGCCAGTGCAGCATCATGATCTGGATCAGCGATCCGGCATGCAGGCTCTTGGCCGTGGCGTCGAAGCCGATATAGGCGCTTACCGTTTCCTTGGCGAAAAGCTGGTCGAGACCGGATTCATCCGAAATCTGGTGGATGAAGCCACGCTCGCTCATGATGCGCAGGAAATCGGATTTGAAGGCGGACATTTTTTCTTCCTGGAGGTCGCCGGGCACTTGGCCGTGCTTGATATGAAGGCGCGCGTTTAGCATCCGCGGGCGATCAGCAAAAGTGGTTTCCGGTTTTGCGTCCGATCGCCCGCCAAACAAAAGACCGGCGATCAGCAAAAGTGGTTTCCGGTTTTGCGTCCGATCGCCCGCCAAACAAAAGACCGGCGATCAGCAAAAGTGGTTTCCGGTTTTGCGTCCGATCGGGAGGCGCCCACGTGTCCTTGCTTCGCCCTTTTTGCTGGCGTAATGAGGCGCCGCGCAACGCGCCGCCGGGGCCATCCCGCAATTTTAGATCGGAAAAGCTCCCGCGATGAACAGGAACTACCTCTTCCTCTTTCTGTTCAGCATCGTCATGACCCTCAGCGGGCTGGCCAGCCTGCCGCCGGTGGACCGCGATGAATCCCGTTTCGTCCAGGCGACCAAGCAGATGGTCGAAACAGGCGATTATGTCGACATCCGCCTGCAGGACGTCACGCGCTACAAGAAGCCGATCGGCATCTACTGGCTGCAGTCGGCGGCCGTTGCGCTCAGCGGCGAGGGGGCCGCGGCGCCGATCTGGGTCTATCGCCTGGTCTCGATGCTGGGCATCGCGCTGGCCGTCGTCGGCATCGGCTGGACAGGCACAAAACTTTTCGGCGCCAACGCCGGGCTGGCCGCCGGCCTGATGATGGCGGCGATCTTCGCCACCGCCTTCGAGGGGCGCAACGCCAAGACCGACGCCATGCTGCTGGCCTGCTGCGTGATAGCGCAAGGCGCGCTGGCGCAGGTCTACTGGGCTTCGAAGCGCAACGAACCTGTTCCCGGGCATCTGCCCTGGATCTTCTGGATCGCGCAGGGGCTGGGCATCCTCATCAAGGGACCGGTTTCGCCGCTCTTGTCGCTGCTGACGGCCGCGGCGCTCTTTGCCTTCGACCGCGACTGGCGTTGGCTCGCCAAGATGAAGCTGGTGCGCGGCGTCCTGATCGTGCTCGCGATCGTGCTGCCGTGGCTTATTCTCATCACCTGGAAGAGCGGCGGCGCCTTCTTCCAGGAGGCGGTCGGCAAGGACATGCTGAACAAGGTGGCGCAGGGCGAGGAATCGCACGGTCTGCCGCCAGGCTTCTACATGCTGACCTATTCGCTGTTCATGTGGCCCTTCGGGTTGATCGCGGTCGGCGCCGGGCTGCAGGCGATCAACCGGTTTTGGGACGATCCGCGCCTGCGCTTCTGTCTCGCCTGGTACATCCCGTTCTGGCTGGTGTTCGAGGCGATCCCGACCAAGCTGCCGCATTATGTCATGCCGGCCTATCCGGGCATGGCGCTTCTGATTGGCTGGCTGCTGACCTTGCCGGCGGACCAGGCCAACGCGCCGCTGAAGCGCTGGCAGACATGGCTTTGGTGGGCGACGGCTTTCGGCCTTGCCGTGGTGGCGATCGGCCTCGCCGTGGTCTGCGTCGGCGCGCCGCTTTATCTCACCAAGGCCTTTTCCTGGTCGAGCGTACCGGCGGCGATCGCCGCCCTGGTCACCGGCTATCTTGCCTTCCCGCGGCAATTGCAGGTGCCGCTTCCACGCATCGCCGCGATCGCCGTCGGCGCGGGCATCACCTTCAGCCTGCTGTTCGGCGTTATCGCGCCGTCGCTGAAACCGATCTGGCTCAGCCCCGCCGTCAGGGCCGCCGTCGACGCCAACCGGCTTTGCGACACAACCGTGCTAGCCTCGGCGAAGTTCCAGGAGCCGAGCCTGGTCTTCCTGGTCGGCACCAAGACCGTGCTCACGGACGTCGAGGGCGTGGGGAAGCATCTGCTGGCCGATCCCTCCTGCGCGCTCGGGCTGGCGCCGATCAAGGACGAGCAGAAGCTTACAGACGTGCTGACCGCCCAGGGCAAGTCGGCGAAGCGCCTGACCGAGATCGACGGGATCAACTATTCGTCAGGAGACAAGCTGTCGCTCGGGCTTTACCGGGTGGCGCCGTGATGAATAGCGTCGGGCGTCGAATGTCCCTATAAGCACGCGCCAAAGCCATGTCCGTCGCGCCCCTTGCCCTTTACCGCCGCTCGCTCGGCAATTTCGGCGACACGATGTCGATCGTGCAGCGGCGCGTTGCCGTACGCCCGGCGCGCTATCCGCGAATTTTGTGGGGTGTCTGGCTGCTGGCCTGGGCGCTGCTCATCGTGGCGGTTTTCCTTCGCCTCGATGCCGGCGCCGGCGAGATGCGCGGCGAATGGTCCCCCGGCTTCGTGCGCTTCACCGATTTCTTCACGCAATTCGGCTTGGGTGGCTGGTATCTCATTCCGGCAGCGCTCTGCCTCGTCGCCGCCAATCTGACGGACTGGCGTGGCCTGTCCAGGGATGGGCGGATGCTTGTCTACAACTGGACGTGTTTCGCCTTCCTGGTGCTTTGCGCCGTCGGCCTGTCCGGTCTCGCGGTCAACGTCCTGAAATACGGTATCGGCCGGGCCCGGCCGCTCTATTTCGACAGTTTCGGCGTGCTGTCGCTGCATCCCTTCGCCATGGACGCGCGTTTTGCCGGCTTTCCGTCCGGCCATGCCACGACGATGGGCGCGGTGTTCGGCATCCTGCTGCTGCTGTTCCCGCGGCGCTGGTACCTTGCGCTGGCGGTCACGGCCTGTATCGCCTCGACGCGCGTCTTCGTCGGGGCGCATTATCCAAGCGACACGGTTGCGGGCTTCGGCCTCGGGCTGGCGTTTGCGGTGGTCTCGGGGTTGGTCTTCGCCCGGCTCGGTTTCATCTTCGGCCGCTCGGGGTCGAAATTGCCGATGCCCAAGCGGACATTTCGGCTGTGGTGGTCCGATCCGCCCAATGTCAGGATATCGATGGCCGGGCAGTCCCGCGCCGCCGAAGAGAAGACAGAGGACAGACAGTAGGTCTCTTTCGAAGGGTCTGCGGACCCTTTCGCAGGTCAGCGCAGCCGCTTCGGCCTCGGATCGGCGAGCTCGCCGGCGAGGCGCCGGTCGAGATAGTCGGCACATTCCTGGATAAGCAGTTCGGAATCGTTGGCGAAGAAGTGGTTGGCGCCGGGAATCGTCTTCTGCGTAATGGTGATGCCCTTCTGCGTATGCAGCTTGTCGACCAGCCCCTGCACGTCCTTCGGCGGCGCCACCTTGTCGGCATCGCCATGGATGATCAGGCCGGACGACGGGCAGGGCGCCAGGAACGAGAAATCATAGGTGTTGGGCTGCGGCGCGACCGAGATGAAGCCTTCGATCTCCGGCCGGCGCATCAAAAGCTGCATGCCGATCCACGAGCCGAAGGAATAGCCGGCCACCCAGCAGCTCTTGGAATCCGGATGCAGCGACTGCACCCAGTCGAGCGCCGCGGCCGCATCCGACAATTCGCCGGTGCCGTGGTCGAATTCGCCCTGGCTGCGGCCGATGCCGCGGAAATTGAAGCGCAGCGTGGTGAAATCGCGCTTCTGGAACATGTAGAAGAGGTCGTAGACGATCTTGTTGTTCATCGTGCCGCCGAATTGCGGGTGCGGGTGAAGCACGATGGCGATCGGCGCGCTCTTTTCCTTCGAGGGCTGATAGCGTCCCTCCAGGCGACCAGCCGGACCGGCGAAAATGACCTCAGGCATAAAATACTCCACGTGGCATATGAATGCGCTAGCCCGGAACTCTTCTGGCCCCACTCTCATGAGGCCCCACACCTTCTGTGGCCTTGACGCCGGGCGAGCGTCTTCCTAGAAGCTAGTTTAGAATTGTTCAAAACTGGGAGGCCGAAACCCGATGGTCCGGCCGCCCGCGCCGCAAGCCGGGTAAATAGGACGGCTTGCCTTGCAATTTCAAGGAAATAACGCGCTATCCTCGCGGGATAGTTGGCGGAAGGACGAACTGAGCGAAAATGGCCGCAACCCGCGCCTATCTCGACTACAACGCCAGCGCGCCGCTCATTGCGGAAGCGCGGGCGGCGATGGTCGCCGCGCTTGATGCCGCCAACCCGTCATCGGTCCATACGGAAGGGCGCGCCTCGCGCCGGCTGGTCGAGGACGCGCGCCGCGACGTGGCTCGGCTGGTCAACGCCAGGGCAGAGCATGTCGTCTTCACCTCCGGCGCCACCGAGGCCGCCTCGACGCTGCTTGGGCCGGACTGGCAGATGGGGCGCGGCTCGATCCGCATGAGCCATCTTTATGTCTCGGCGGCGGATCATCCCTGCATCCTGAATGGCGGGCGGTTTACGCCGGCGCAGGTGACGAAGATCGGCGTCGACCGGAACGGCATTGCCGATCTCGACGCGCTTTCTGCCGCGCTTGCCGCGCATGACAAGACCGCCGGCCTGCCGCTGGTGGCGATCCACGCCGCCAACAACGAGACGGGCGTCGTCCAGCCGGTCGGACGCATCGGCGAAATCGTCAAGGCCGCCGGCGGGGTGCTGGTGGTCGACGCCGTTCAGGCCGCCGGTCGGATTCCGCTCGATATGTCAGTTCCTTATGCCGATTATCTGATCCTGTCCTCGCACAAGATCGGTGGCCCGAAGGGCGTCGGCGCGATCGTCGCCGCATCCGACCTGATGATGCCGCGGCCTTTGGTCAATGGCGGCGGCCAAGAGAAAGGCCATCGCGCCGGCACGGAAAACGTCGCCGGGATCGCCGGTTTCGGCGCCGCCGCGCGGGCTGCCCTGGCAGGCCTGGACGATGTCGATGCCGTTTCGCGGCGCCGCGACGGGATCGAAGCCATCGTGACCGAACTGGCGCCGGACGCGGAAATCTTCGGAAATGGCGCTGAAAGGCTTGCCAACACGACATTCTTCGCTATTCCCGGCGTCAAGGCCGAGACGGCGCAGATCGCCTTCGATCTTGCCGGCGTCGCGCTGTCGGCGGGATCGGCCTGCTCGTCGGGAAAAGTCGGGCCAAGCCATGTGCTGAAGGCGATGGGCCATGGCGACAGCCTGGGCGCCTTGCGGGTCTCGATCGGCCGCGCGACCGGCGCCGCGGATATCGAGGCCTTCCGGGCCGCGCTGGCCGGCATCGTCGCCCGCCGCGCGGGCAAGGAAGAAGCCGCCTGACGGCGGCGGAGCATCGGAGCGAGAGACGCCGTACGGCTCTCGGATTTCCGCTGCTCGGAAACGAATTCAGGCCTTATGGCCTGGTAGAGCCGTGCGTTTTGTCCTGGCCGGGTGAATTTCCGGCGGACACGCACTATATGGAACTTACTCCGCCGCGAGCCCCCTGGGGCGCGATTTCGGCGGTGCCATAGTTTGAAAACTGTCGGGCCTTGACCCCGGCGTGGATGGAGAACGCTTATGCCTGCTGTGCAGGAGACGATCGATCGAGTCCGAAAGATCGACGTCGACCAGTATAAATATGGATTCCAGACAGAGATCGAGATGGACAAGGCCCCCAAGGGCCTGAGCGAAGACATCATTCGCTTCATCTCAGCCAAGAAGGATGAGCCGGACTGGATGCTGGAATGGCGTCTGGGCGCCTATCGCCGCTGGCTGACCTTGGAAGAGCCGACCTGGGCGCGCGTCCACTATCCGAAGATCGACTTCCAGGACATTTACTACTACGCCGCGCCGAAGAGCACGCCAGGCCCGAAGTCGCTGAGCGAAGTCGACCCTGAACTGCTCAAGGTCTATGAGAAGCTCGGCATCCCGCTCAAGGAGCAGGAAATCCTGGCCGGCGTCCAGAAGACCGGGGCGGTCGGCGCGGAAGAAGAAGAGGTTGGCGACAACGTCTACAAGTCGGGCCGCGTCGCGGTCGACGCCGTGTTCGATTCCGTTTCGGTGGTCACCACCTTCAAGGAAGAGCTCGCCAAGGCGGGCGTCATCTTCTGCTCGATCTCGGAAGCCATTCGCGAGCATCCCGATCTGGTGAAGAAATATCTCGGCTCGGTCGTGCCGACTACGGACAATTTCTACGCCACGCTGAACTCAGCCGTGTTCACCGACGGTTCGTTCGTCTTCGTGCCGAAGGGCGTTCGCTGCCCGATGGAATTGTCGACCTATTTCCGCATCAACGAGAAGAACACCGGCCAGTTCGAGCGCACGCTGATCATCGCCGAGGAGGGGGCCTATGTCTCCTATCTCGAAGGCTGCACGGCGCCGCAGCGCGACGAGAACCAGCTGCACGCCGCGGTGGTCGAGCTGGTCGCGCTCGACGACGCCGAGATCAAATACTCGACGGTGCAGAACTGGTATCCGGGCGACGCCGAGGGCAAGGGCGGTATCTACAATTTCGTCACCAAGCGCGGCGACTGCCGCGGCGACCGCTCGAAGATTTCGTGGACGCAGGTCGAGACCGGTTCGGCCATCACCTGGAAATATCCGAGCTGCATCCTGCGCGGCGACGATTCGTCGGGCGAGTTCTATTCGATCGCGGTCTCGAACGGCTACCAGCAGGTCGATAGCGGCACCAAGATGATCCATCTCGGCAAGAACACGTCGAGCCGCATCATCTCCAAGGGCATCGCCGCCGGCTTCTCGCAGAACACCTATCGCGGCCAGGTCTCGGCGCATCGCAAAGCGGCCAACGCGCGCAACTTCACCAATTGCGACTCGCTTTTGATCGGCGACCAGTGCGGCGCGCACACCGTGCCTTACATGGAGGCCAAGAATTCAACGGCGCAGTTCGAGCACGAAGCGACGACGTCGAAGATCTCCGAGGACCAGAAATTCTACGTCATGCAGCGCGGCATTCCGGAAGAGGAGGCGATCGCGCTGATCGTCAACGGCTTCGTCAAGGACGTCATCCAGCAGTTGCCGATGGAGTTCGCGGTCGAAGCGCAGAAGCTGATCGGCATCAGCCTCGAGGGTTCGGTCGGCTGACCGCAATACGATATTCAGGAAGAGATTATGCTTGAGATCAAGAATTTGCATGCCCGCATCGTCGATGACGGCACCGAGATCATCCGTGGCCTGAACCTGACGGTGAAAGCCGGCGAGGTTGCCGCCATCATGGGCCCGAACGGTTCGGGCAAGTCGACGCTGTCCTATATCCTCGCCGGCCGCGAGGACTATGAGGTAACCGAGGGCGACATCCTCTACAACGGCCAGTCGATCCTCGAGATGGATCCGGCCGAGCGCGCCACGGCGGGCATCTTCCTCGCTTTCCAGTATCCGATGGAGATACCCGGCGTGGCGACCATGGAATTCCTGAAAGTGGCGATGAACGAGCAGCGCAAGGCGCGCGGCGAGGAACCGCTGAAGGTGCCGGAGTTCCTGAAGCGCGTGAAGGAAGCTGCGGCCTCGCTCAGCATGGACATGAACATGCTGAAGCGGCCGCTCAATGTCGGCTTTTCCGGCGGCGAGAAGAAGCGCGCCGAGATCCTGCAGATGAAGCTGCTCGAGCCAAAACTCTGCGTGCTCGACGAGACCGATTCCGGCCTCGACATCGACGCGCTGAAGATCGTCTCGGACGGCGTCAACGCGTTGCGTTCGCCGGAACGCGCCATCGTCGTCATCACCCACTACCAGCGTCTGCTCGAGCACATCGTGCCGGACTCGGTGCACGTGCTCTACAAGGGCCAGGTCATCAAGTCGGGCGACAAGTCGCTGGCGCTCGATCTCGAGGCCAACGGCTATGCCGGCGTGATCGGCGAAGCCGCGTGAGATGGCGGTCGAGGCAAGAGCCATGAACATGCACGCACAGCCCCAGCGGACATTGGCCGAGACGGCGCTGATCGACGCCTTCGGCGAGCGGTTGTCGCTGCTGCCCGGCGACGGCGCGGTGATGGTCAAGCGCGACGACGCGATCGAGGCGATCAAGCACGGCCTGCCGACGCGACGCGTAGAATCCTGGCATTATACGGACCTGCGCCGGCTGCTGACTTCGGTGCCGGCTTTCGAGGCTGCTAGCGCCGTCGTCAAGGCGCTTGCGCCTATCCTTGAAGGCTCGGCGGTGCTTCCGGTGCTCAACGGCGTCTCCAACGCCAAGCTGCCGGAGATCGAAGGCGTCACCATGCAGCGCCTGTCGGAGAAGCTCACTGACGGCAGCGTCGCGCCCGGGCTCGATCCCTACGGCAGCGACGACGCGATCGGCGCGCTCAACACCGCCTTCGTCGCCGACGGCTATTTTGTCGATATCGCCGACGGCGTGGCGCTGGAAAAGCCGGTCGAATTGCAGAACCTTCAGTCCGGCGGCCAGTCGCATGTGCGGCTCTTGGCGCGCATCGGCGCCGGCGCAAAGGCGATTGTCGTCGAGCGCCAGGCTGGCGAGGGCGACGATGCGCTCGTCTCTTCGGTCAGCCAGCTCGTGGTTGGCGACGGCGCGGAAGTGACCTGGCTGATCGTGCAGGAGCAGCCGGACACGGCCACGCATCTCGCGCAGTTCAAGGCGCATATCGGCAAGGATGCCAGGCTGACGCTGTTCGTGATGAATGCCGGCGGCAAGCTCGTGCGCCAGGAGGTCGTCGTCAGGACGACCGGCGAAGGCGCCGATTTCAAATTGCGCGGCATCAATCTTCTGGCCGGCGACACGCATACCGACACCACCATGGTGCTCGACCACGCGGTGCCGCACACGACCTCGACCGAGGTGATGCGCAATGTCGTGACCGGCAAGGCGCGCGGCGTCTTTCAGGGCCGCATCAACGTGCATCAATATGCGCAGAAGACCAACGCCAAGATGGCCTGCAACACGCTGCTTCTGTCGGATGACGGCGAGTTCTCGACCAAGCCGGAGCTGGAGATCTTCGCCGACGACGTCGTCTGCGGCCATGGCGCCACGGTGACCGAGATCGACCACAACCATCTGTTCTACCTGATGGCGCGCGGCATCGACGAGAAATCGGCGCGGGGCCTTCTGGTGAAGGCGTTCGTGGCCGAAGTGATCGAGGAACTGGACGACGAGGCGCTGGTCGAGGCGCTGGAAGAGCGGCTCGACGGCTGGTTTTCGACGCACGGGTAGCGCCCAACCTTCTCCCCTTGTGGGAGAAGGTGGATCGGCGCGCAGCGCCGAGACGGATGAGGGGTGCTGGACGGAGTGAGGCGGTGCCTCAAGAGAGCTTGTGATGGACCAAAAGATCGAAACCACCCCCTATGACGTCGAGGCGATCCGCCGCGACTTCCCGATCCTGTCGCGCCAGGTCTACGGCAAGCCGCTGGTCTATCTCGACAATGGCGCCTCGGCGCAGAAGCCGCAGGTGGTGCTCGACACGATCCAGCATGCCTATTCCCAGGAATACGCCAACGTCCATCGCGGGCTGCATTTCCTGTCCAACGCCGCGACCGACGCCTATGAGAATGCGCGCAAATCCGTGCAGCGGTTCCTCAATGCGCCGAGCACCGACAACATCGTCTTCACCTCCAACACCACCTCGGCGATCAATACAGTTGCTTACGGTTACGGCATGCCGCGGATCGGCGAAGGCGACGAGATCGTGCTCTCGATCATGGAGCACCATTCCAACATCGTGCCGTGGCATTTCATCCGCGAGCGGCAGGGCGCCAAGCTTGTCTGGGTGCCGGTCGATGATCTCGGCGCGTTCCACATCGAGGAATTCGAAAAGCGATTGACCTCGCGCACGAAACTGGTTGCCATCACGCAGATGTCCAATGCCTTGGGCACGGTGACGCCGATCAAGGAGATCGTGCGCATCGCGCATGCGCGCGGAATTCCTGTCTTGGTCGACGGCAGCCAGAGCGCCGTGCACATGCCGATCGAAGTGCAGGACCTCGACTGCGATTTCTTCGTCTTCACCGGACACAAGGTCTACGGCCCGTCCGGCATCGGCGTGCTCTACGGCAAGAAGGACAGGCTGGAAGAGATGCGGCCCTTCATGGGCGGCGGCGAGATGATCGAGGAGGTGACGGAAGACATCGTCACCTACAACGAACCGCCGCACCGTTTCGAGGCAGGCACGCCGCCGATCGTGCAGGCGATCGGCCTGGGCGCTGCGCTCGACTACATGGAGAAGGTCGGTCGCGAGCGGATCGCAGCACACGAGGCGGACCTCAAGGCCTATGCGCATGAGCGGCTGCGGGCGATCAATTCGCTGCGCATCTTCGGCGACGCGCCGGGCAAGGGCGCCATCATCTCGTTCGAATTGCAAGGTATCCATGCGCATGACGTGTCGATGGTGATCGACCGGCAAGGTGTTGCGGTGCGGGCGGGCACGCATTGCGCCCAGCCGCTGTTGAAACGCTTCGGCGTCACCTCCACATGCAGGGCATCGTTCGGCATGTATAATACGAGGGCCGAAGTCGACGCTTTGGCCGAGGCGCTGGAAAAGGCGCGAAAGTTCTTCGGGTGATGATGATGGACGATGTGAGGGCGACCGCAGAGACTGTTCCGGAAACGGCCGGCAACGGCATCGTTTCGGCCTCGGCGATCCCCGCCGACGAGCTGGCGCGGCTGACCGACGATATCGTTTCGGCGCTGAAGACCGTCTACGACCCGGAAATCCCGGCCGACATTTATGAGCTCGGCCTCGTCTACAGGATCGACATCGAGGACGACCGGTCGGTCAAGATCGACATGACCTTGACCGCGCCGGGCTGTCCGGTGGCTGGTGAAATGCCGGGCTGGGTCGAGAACGCCGTCGGCGCCGTCGAAGGCGTTTCCGGCGTCGAGGTCAAGATGACCTTCGATCCGCCCTGGACGCCCGACCGCATGTCGGAAGAGGCGCAGGTGGCGGTCGGGTGGTATTGAGCTTGACTTGCACGCTAGGTGAAACTTCACCATCTTAAGGGCAGACTCATTCCGTGGGCCTTGAACCCGCGCGAACGTGGAGAATGACATGGGACGCTTCGCCGTCATCACGATGACCGACAAGGCCGCCGATCGGGTGCGCGAGATCGTCGCCACACGCGATAACGCGCATGGCATCCGTCTCGGCATCAAGAAGGGTGGCTGCGCCGGCATGGAATATACGGTCGACCTCGTGACCGAGCCCAATTCCAAGGACGACCATATCGAGCGAGACGGCGCGCATGTCTATGTCGCGCCGGAGGCGGCGTTGTTCCTGTTCGGCACCGAGATGGATTTCGAGCAGACCACGCTGCGCACCGGCTTCACCTTCAAGAACCCGAACCAGAGCTCGGCCTGCGGCTGCGGCGAATCCGTCGAGCTGAAGCCTGCGGACCTAAAGGCGCTTGCGGAGGCGCGCGCTTCCGCCTGACCCTTCCTTCGCCCCGTTTACGGGGAGAAGGTGGCCCGAAGGGCCGAATGAGGGGCAGAGCTGCTCTATCCGAAGTTCGCGCCGCCCCTCATCTGCCTGCCGGCATCTTCTCCCCGTGAACGGGGCGAAGAACGCTATTCCACCCACATCCCTGTGCGCTTGTGCCAGTCGGCGATCGACTCTTCCGGGTAGACGTCGAACACCTTGTCTTGTCTGCCGATCACCGGCTCGACCCAGTTCGCCTTGTATTTCAGCATCAGATGCACCTTTTCCGTCGGTTTCGGCAGGTCGCTGTCGATGGCTGACGCGAAAGGATGGACGAGGTCAGGCCAGGTCGGATCGTAGAGCCAGAGCGCTGCCCCGCATTTCTTGCAGAAATTGCGCTCACCGGTCGAGACATCGCAATGCGGATGCTCGTCGTCCTCGATCTCGGCTCGGTAGACACCGAGGCTGCGTTTGCCCCGGACGTTCATCGTCTCGTAGTCGGCGCCGAGATTGATGGCGAAGCCGCCGCCGCCCTGCTGCTTGCGGCAGATCGAGCAGTAGCAGAGCATGAACGGCACCGGCGTGTGGCTTTCCACCTCGAAGCGGACGGCGCCGCAGCGGCAGGAGCCTTTGAGCAGGACGGGCATGGCGGATCTCCGTTTTTTTGATCTCAACCTGTCAGCATGCTCTTGGTTGCGGCGATGACAAGGCCCATGCCGGATGAGATGATTGCTGCATGGACAACGCGCGCCTTGAAGAACTGTTCGAAAGCCTGGGGCCGATCAGCATCCGCAAGCTGTTCGGCGGCAAGGGCATCTATTGCGACGGCGTCATCGTCGCGGTCGTCGTGCGCGGCGAATTGCTGCTCAAGGCGGACGAGGAGAGCGCGCCTGATTTCGAGGCCGCCGGGTGCAAGCAATGGACTTATACAAGCTCGCGGCACGGCAAGCTGATCGCAATGCCCTATTGGAGCATTCCCGACGAGGCTTTCGACGATCCCGACGAGATGACGTTGTGGGCGCGGCGCGCTTATGAAGCGGGGCGAAGGGCGGGGAAGTAACTTTCGAGCGTAGCGTGCTTGATTGTTGGAAACGCCGAGGGACAGCACCCCCTCTGTCCTGCCGGACATCTCCCCCGCAAGGGGGGAGATTGGATGTCGCCCCGCTTTCGCTAATCGCCCACGTTGAAAAGAAGAAGGCAGCGACTGAGCTGCTGATCTCCCCCCTTGCGGGGGAGATGGCCGGCAGGCCAGAGGGGGGTGCGAAGGAACTCGGCCATTGTGGTTGGCCGGAGTACCGTGGCCTGAAGGCCCTACAGCGCCTCCGCGATCTCCGCCGCCAGCCGCGCGTTGTTCTCGACCAGGGCGATGTTGGTCTTCAGGCTGCGGCCGCCGGAGAGTTCCAGGATCTTCGACAAGAGGAAGGGCGTCACCGCCTTGCCGGTGACGTTGAGCGCCTCGGCGGCCTGTTGCGCGGCCTGGATGTAGCCATCCATCTCGGCGGCCGGGATCTCGTCATTTTGCGGCACCGGATTGGCGACCAGGATGCCGCCGCTTAGGCCGAGCGCCTGACGCGTGCGGTAGAAATGCGCGATGTCCTCAGGCGCATTGAGCGTCAGCGGCGCGCGGAAGGGCGACTGGCGCGACCAGAAGGCGGGCATGGTCTCGCAGCCATGGCCGATCACCGGCACGCCGCGCGTCTCCAGCACTTCCAGCGTCTTTTCGATGTCCAGGATCGCCTTGGCGCCGGCCGAGACGACGATGATCGGCGTGCGCGCCAGCTCGTCGAGATCGGCCGAGATGTCGAAGCTTTTTTCCGCGCCCTTGTGGACGCCGCCGATACCGCCGGTGGCGAAGACTTTTATGCCAGCCATGTGCGCGGCGATCATGGTGGCGGCAACCGTGGTGCCGCCGGTGCGCTTTTGAGCGACGGCGAAGCCGATATCGGCGCGCGACAGCTTCATGGCGTCGCCGGTCATGGCGAGCGATTCGCGCTCGCCGTCGGACAGGCCGATCTTGATGCGGCCATCGACCACGGCGATCGTCGCCGGCACCGCGCCGCCGTCGATGATGATCTGCTCGACCCTGGCAGCCATCGCACCATTATCGGGGTAGGGCATGCCGTGGGTGATGATGGTGCTTTCCAGCGCCACCACGGGCCGGCCGGCGGCAAGCGCCTCGGCCACGGGCGGGTGGATGTCGACGAAGGGGCGGGCGGTTTCGGGCGTCACGGCTGTCTCCGGTCAGGAGGAAGTGGATGTCTGGTGGCCCTATGCCACCTCCCGCGCCTCCGGCACAAGGGCAAGCGCTTGGCCGAAGTTGGCGTTCGTGAAGGACGGCACGGCCTGAGGGCTCTCGATGGCCAGCATCGCCGCCGCAAGGCCTTCACGCAGTGCCGCGCGCAGCGGCAGGCCGCGCAACAGGGCGGCGACCGTCGCGCCGGTCAGGGCATCGCCGGCGCCGGTCACGTCGGCAACCTTGCGTGGCGCGGGCGGATCGATCTCAAAGATGCCGCTGTCGTCGAAGCCCAGCACCGGAGCGCTGCCGGAGGTCACAACGCCGGCGTTCAGTCCGGCCTGCCTGAGCCGGCGGACAAGGAGTTCGCCGGATGGCTCGGCATCGACAAGCGCGGCGGCTTCTCGGCTGTTCATGAAAAGCAGCGACAGCTGGTCGAGCAGCGGCGTCAGGCGCACGACCTTGGCCGGCGAGACGGCGATGGCGAAGACCGGCCGGCCGTCGGCCAGTGCCATCAGGCGTTCGAGAGCGGCCGTCGGCAGGTTGGCGTCGCACAGGATGGCGTCTGCCGCGGCGATCGCCTCGCGGACCTTGGAGCGCCTTATCTGCTTGGGGAAGGCGAGGTCGTAGAGCGCCATGTCGGCCAGCCCGACGATCAATTCGCCCTCGGCGTCGATCAGCGCCGTGTAGCTCGGCGTCGTGCGGTCGAGGAACACCACCGAGAGGTCCGTTATTCCGGCGTTGTCGATCGCCGAGGCGACAGTGTCCGCCGCCGCGTCGCCGCCGCGCACCGAAATCAGGGAGGCCGACACGCCGCGCTTCACCACGCTGCGCAACGCGTTGAAAACCACGCCGCCGACGTCCTCGCGCATCATGCCGGGGTTGGAGGCGGCCGGCACATAAGTGCCCGAGACCTGGCCGCGCCGGTCGATATGGGCGCCGCCCAGCGCCAGGATATTTGGGGATGTCGGCATATTGGATCGGTGACTTCCGTTGATCGTGCGGCTGCGCACACTAGAGCGGTTCAGCGTTTCACGGAATCGCCGAACCGCTCTAAATCTTGTTTTTGCGCAATTCCGGACGGAAAACCGCTACGCACTTTTCCCGGAATTGCTCTAAGTTTCCCTGGATCGCCCTGCAATCGTTCGCGATTCGGACGGCCGGAGACGATATCTCTTCTGGACCAGCGGTTCCGGTTTGTACCAGCCTTGGTGAGACAAAAATAGAACAAATCCAGATATTGATTGTTTTTCAGTTGGTTGTATCCCCTTGCCAAATGAGAACAAAAAAGGTACAAATCGACAAGGATCACGGATTGTCCGGCCTTCATTGACGACCAAGGGGTGATGTATCATGGCTCAGAATACTTTGCGGCTTGTAGAGGATAAGGCAGTGGACAAATCAAAAGCTCTGGACGCGGCGCTGTCGCAGATCGAGCGCGCTTTCGGCAAGGGCTCGATCATGCGGCTCGGCGCCAACGAGCAGGCGGTCGAGATCGAAACCGTGCCGACCGGCTCGCTCGGCCTCGATATCGCGCTCGGCGTCGGCGGCCTGCCGCGCGGCCGCATCGTCGAAATCTACGGGCCGGAAAGCTCGGGCAAGACCACGCTGGCGCTGCACACGGTCGCCGAAGCGCAGAAGAAGGGCGGCATCTGCGCCTTCGTCGATGCCGAGCATGCGCTCGATCCGGTCTATGCCCGCAAGCTCGGCGTCGACCTGGAGAACCTCCTGATCTCGCAGCCCGATACCGGCGAACAGGCGCTGGAGATCTGCGACACGCTGGTGCGTTCGGGCGCCATCGACGTTCTGGTCATCGACTCGGTCGCGGCACTGACGCCGCGCGCCGAAATCGAAGGCGAGATGGGCGATGCGCTACCTGGCCTGCAGGCCCGCCTGATGAGCCAGGCGCTGCGCAAGCTGACCGCCTCGATCTCGCGCTCCAACACCATGGTCATCTTCATCAACCAGATCCGCATGAAGATCGGCGTCATGTTCGGCTCGCCCGAGACGACCACGGGCGGCAACGCGCTGAAATTCTACGCTTCGGTGCGCCTCGACATCCGCCGCATCGGCTCGGTCAAGGACCGCGACGAGGTCGTCGGCAACCAGACCCGCGTCAAGGTGGTCAAGAATAAGCTGGCCCCGCCCTTCAAGGTGGTCGAGTTCGACATCATGTATGGCGAGGGCGTGTCCAAGACCGGCGAGCTCGTCGATCTCGGCGTCAAGGCCGGCGTGGTCGAGAAGTCGGGCGCCTGGTTCTCCTACAATTCGCAGCGTCTCGGCCAGGGGCGCGAGAACGCCAAGCTGTTCCTGCGCGACAATCCCGACACGGCGCGCGAGATCGAGATGGCGCTCAGGCAGAATGCCGGGCTGATCGCTGAGAAATTCCTCGAAAATGGTGGCTCCGAAGGCGGGGACGACGGTTTCGAGGACGAAGCCGGCGCCATGTAACGCGACGGTCGGAGTTTGGCCATAATCCTGTTATATTCGTATATGCTTATGTAATTGAGTTCTGGTATTGCGTCCCGAACCGCCGGCCCTCGCGCCGGCGGTTTGCGTTTGCGGGCGGTGCTGCCGCTCGCCGGTTTATTGGCCCAAAGCGCCTCGCGCTGCAATGAATTCAGGCGATGCGCTTTGGTCTTTGTTTATGCATGTCGTTTTCCCAAAGCTGCTGCGCACTTTTGGGCGACGTGCCTGTGTCCGTGTTTCTGGACAGGGTGCGGAGCTATCGCTAAAAGGCCAATCTATCTTCTGAAACATGAAAGCCCATCAGCCGCCGGCAGCGCCGGCGGTTCTTGCGAAAAAGGCAGTATGCAATGAGTGGCGTGAACGACATCCGGTCGACATTCCTCGACTACTTCCGCAAGGAGGGCCATGAGATCGTCGCCTCCAGCCCGCTGGTGCCGCGCAACGATCCGACGTTGATGTTCACCAACGCCGGCATGGTGCAGTTCAAGAACGTCTTCACCGGCCTGGAGAAGCGTCCCTATTCGCGGGCGTCCACCGCCCAAAAGAGCGTGCGCGCCGGCGGCAAGCACAACGACCTCGACAATGTCGGCTATACCGCGCGCCATCTCACCTTCTTCGAGATGCTCGGCAATTTCTCGTTCGGCGACTATTTCAAGGAGCGCGCGATCGAGCTTGCCTGGAACCTGATCACCAAGGGTTTCGGCCTCAAGAAGGACAAGCTGCTCGTCACCGTCTATCACACCGACGACGAAGCGGCGGGCTTTTGGAAGAAGATCGCCGGCTTTTCCGACGACCGCATCATCCGGATCCCGACCTCGGACAATTTCTGGGCGATGGGCGACACCGGCCCATGCGGCCCGTGCTCTGAAATCTTCATCGACCGCGGCGAGCATATCTGGGGCGGACCGCCCGGCAGCCCGGAAGAAGATGGCGACCGGTTCCTGGAATTCTGGAACCTGGTGTTCATGCAGTATGAGCAGGTTACCAAGGAAGAACGCATCGACCTGCCGCGTCCTTCGATCGACACCGGCATGGGCCTGGAGCGAATGGCCTCCATCCTGCAGGGCGTCGAAAGCGTCTTCGAGACCGACCTGTTCAGGCATCTGATCGACGCGGCGTCCTCGGCGCTCGGCCAGGGTCCGAACCAGGAGAACGTCGCGTCTTATCGCGTCATGGCGGATCACCTGCGCTCGTCCTCCTTCCTGGTGGCCGACGGCGTGCTGCCGTCCAACGAAGGCCGCGGCTATGTGCTGCGCCGCATCATGCGCCGCGCCATGCGCCATGCGCAGCTGCTTGGCGCGAGGGAGCCGCTGATGTGGCAGCTGGTGCCGGCGCTGGTGCGCGAGATGGGCCAGGCCTATCCCGAGCTGGTGCGCGGCGAGGCGCTGATCACCGAGACGCTGAAGCTCGAGGAAACGCGCTTCCGCAAGACGCTGGTGCGTGGCCTCGGCTTGCTTTCGGACGCGACGGAAACGCTGCATGCCGGCGACATGCTCGATGGCGAGACGGCCTTCAAGCTCTACGACACCTATGGCTTCCCGCTCGACCTGACGCAGGATGCGCTGCGCCAGCGTAGCATCTCGGTCGATCTCGCCGGCTTCACCGACGCGATGGAGCGGCAGAAGGCCGAGGCGCGCGCGCATTGGGCGGGCTCGGGCGAGGCCGCGACCGAGACGGTGTGGTTCTCGGTGCGCGAGAAGACCGGTGCCACCGAATTCCTCGGCTATGAGACGGAGCAGGCGGAAGGCATCGTCCAGGCCCTGGTCAAGGACGGCAAGACCATCGACAGCGCCACCCAGGGCGATGCGGTCGCCGTGGTCGTCAACCAGACGCCGTTCTATGGCGAATCCGGCGGCCAGATGGGCGACACCGGGGTGATCTCCGGCGAGGGTTTTTCGATTGAGGTCTCGGATACGCAGAAGAAGGCCGACGGTCTGTTCGTGCATCTCGGCAAG
Source organism: Mesorhizobium sp. CNPSo 4661 (assembly GCF_057784215.1). Lineage (NCBI taxonomy): Bacteria > Pseudomonadati > Pseudomonadota > Alphaproteobacteria > Hyphomicrobiales > Phyllobacteriaceae > Mesorhizobium > Mesorhizobium sp. CNPSo 4661. Next base: position 98,991 of record NZ_JBWGIO010000011.1, read on the forward strand.
GTGGCTAAAGGCACGGTCAAGACGGGTGCTGCCGTCGAGCTCAAGGTCGATCATGCCCGCCGCTCGAGGCTGCGCGCCAACCATTCCGCGACGCATCTCATCCACGAGGCGCTGCGCGAGGTGCTGGGCACCCATGTGGCGCAGAAAGGCTCGCTGGTCGCGCCGGAGCGGCTACGCTTCGACATCTCGCACAACAAGCCGATCTCGGCCGATGAGCTCGAGGAGGTCGAGCGCATGGCCAACGAGATCGTCGTGCAGAATAGCCCGGTCACGACGCGGCTGATGTCGGTCGACGACGCGATCGCCGAGGGCGCCATGGCGCTGTTCGGCGAGAAATACGGCGATGAGGTGCGCGTCGTGTCGATGGGCACCGGCCTGCATGGCGCCAAGGCCAATCGTCCTTATTCCGTCGAGCTTTGCGGCGGCACGCATGTGAAGTCGACCGGCGATATCGGCCTGGTGCGCATCCTGTCGGACGGCGCGGTGGCGGCCGGCGTGCGTCGCATCGAGGCGCTGACCGGCGAGGCGGCGCGCAAGCATCTCGACGAGCAGGACAGGCGGCTGAAAGCCGCGGCGGCGACCCTGAAAATTGCGCCGGCTGATGTGCCGGCTCGCGTCGAAACATTGCTTGAGGAACGCAAGAAACTTGAGAAGGAATTGAGCGAAGCGCGCAAGAAGCTGGCGCTGGGTGGCGGCTCGGCCGCTGCCGATGCCCCGGCCGCCAACGAGACCATCGCCGGCGTCGGCTTCCTCGGCAAGGCAGTCAGCGGTGTCGCGCCGAAGGACCTGAAGCCACTGGCCGATGCCGGCAAGAAAACGCTCGGCTCCGGTGTGGTCGTGTTCGTCGGCGCCGGCGAGGACAACAAGGCAAGCGTGGTCGTCGGCGTCACCGACGACCTGACTGGACGCTTCAGCGCCGTCGACCTCGTGCGCGTCGCGTCCGCCGCGCTTGGCGGGCAGGGCGGCGGCGGCCGGCCCGACATGGCGCAGGCCGGCGGCCCCGACGCCTCCAAGGCCAATGATGCCATCGCGGCGGTGAAGGCGGCGCTGGAAGCGGCGTAGGCTGGGGTGGGCTTAAAGCATGTCGCGTGAAAAAGGATTCACGCGACCTGCTTTAAGTTTTTGATTTTAACCATGTCTTGTCCCGAAACCGGGCCCACTTTCGGGAGACATGCTTTAGTTGAGCTGGCTTCACATTCTTCGAGGGTACCGCTGCCCCTCATCTGCCTGCCGGCATCTTCTCCCCGTTGAACGGGGAGAAGGGGCTAATCGCCGGCGTTGCGGCAGCCTCTTTCTACCCGTTTACGGGGAGAAATGCCCGGCAGGGCAATAAGGGGCGGCGTCGACGCTGAGCGCGTTATGCGACCTTTTCCGTGCGCACAAAGCTCGGCCGTCCGGACATCCGCGCAAACCAATCCCGCATTTCCGCAAACCGCGCCAGCAGATCGCGCCCTTCGGCGACCTTGACGAAGTAAGCGATGATCGGCGCCGCATGCAGGTCGGCCAGCGTCAGCTGGTCGCCGAGCAGCCATGGCCCCTTGGCCTTAAGAGATGTCAAAACCTTGAGCACCGTCTCGGCCTGGCGGAGCCCATTGGCGATCAGCGCCTCGTCCGGCGGCGCCTTTTCCAGCCGCTCGACGGCGACGTCCCAGACCATCGCACGATAGCCATAGGCGTCGAGCATGCCGATGATCTGGCCCATCCTGGCGCGACCGCGGGCGTCGGCCGGCTGCAGGGCGGGACCATCGAAGGCTTCGTCGACATAGCGCGCGATTGCGCCGGTCTCGAACAGCCGAAAGCCGTCATGCTCGAAGGCCGGGATGCGGCCGAACGGGTGCAGCTCCAGATACCAGGCCGGAACGCCCTCGGTAGCGAAGATGTCGAGCGGGACGAGCTCGTAGCCGACGCCCTTTTCCTCCAACGCCATGCGCGCGATGCGCACATAGACGCTGTAGTCGGCGCCGTAGAGAGTTGGCTTGGCCATCGGAGCCTTCGCTATGCCGGATATCTGGATTTTACCCCATCGCCTTCTGCAAATTCTCGTCGATCTTGTCGAGGAAGCCGGTGGTCGAGAGCCAGGGCTGGTCGGGGCCGATCAGCAGCGACAGGTCCTTGGTCATGAAGCCGCTTTCGACGGTCTGGATGCAGACCTTCTCCAGCGTCTCGGCGAAGCGCTTCAACTCGGCATTGTCGTCGAGCTTGGCGCGGTGCGCGAGGCCGCGCGTCCAGGCGAAGATCGAGGCGATCGAGTTGGTCGAGGTTTCCTCGCCCTTCTGATGCTGGCGGTAGTGGCGCGTCACCGTGCCGTGCGCGGCTTCCGCCTCCACCGTCTTGCCGTCCGGCGTCATCAGCACCGAGGTCATCAGGCCGAGCGAGCCAAAACCTTGCGCCACCGTGTCGGACTGCACGTCGCCATCATAGTTCTTGCAGGCCCAGACATAACCGCCCGACCATTTCAGGCTGGAGGCGACCATGTCGTCGATCAGGCGGTGCTCGTACCAGAGCTTCCTTGCCTTGAACTCGGCCTCGAACTCCTTCTCGTAGACTTCCTGGAAGATGTCCTTGAAGCGGCCGTCATAGGCCTTGAGGATAGTGTTCTTGGTCGACAGGTAGACCGGGAAATTGCGCAGCAGGCCGTAGTTCAGCGAGGCGCGGGCGAACTCGCGGATCGACTCGTCGAGATTGTACATGGCCATGGCCACGCCGGCGCCCGGCGCGTCATAGACGTCGTGCTCGATCACCTGGCCGTCCTCGCCGACGAACTTGATCGTCAGCTTGCCCTTGCCGGGGAAACGGAAGTCGGTGGCGCGGTACTGGTCGCCGAAGGCATGACGGCCGACGACGATCGGCTTGGTCCAGCCCGGCACCAGACGCGGCACATTCTTCATGATGATCGGCTCGCGGAAGATGGTGCCGCCGAGGATGTTGCGGATGGTGCCGTTGGGCGACTTCCACATCTTCTTCAGCTTGAACTCCTCGACGCGCGCCTCGTCGGGGGTGATCGTCGCGCATTTCACGCCGACGCCCCATTTCTTGATGGCGTTGGCCGAGTCGATCGTCACCTGGTCGTTGGTGGCGTCGCGATGCTCGATGCCGAGGTCGTAATATTCGAGCTTCAGGTCGAGATAGGGGTGGATCAGCTTGTCCTTGATGAACTGCCAGATGATGCGGGTCATCTCGTCGCCGTCGAGCTCGACGACCGGGTTCGCCACCTTGATCTTCGCCATGGAAAGAATGCCTCGTTGCTGGGGGATCTGAACGGCCTTGCCCGCATGGTTTCGGCCGGGGATGCGGAGCGTATATCAAAGGCTTTTTCAGCGCGCAAACCGCGATCCGCGCCGGGCGGACGGGTGCCGCCGTTGTGAATGCTTCATTTTCCGGTCCGGATGTGGCAGGGGACGCCGAAACGCCGCAAACCCCGGTTACCCACAGCCATGCCAGCCATCGAAGACACAACCAAGACCGCTTCCGCCGGACCAGCGATCATCCTGGTCGAGCCGCAGCTCGGCGAGAATATCGGCATGGTCGCCCGCGCCATGGCGAATTTCGGCTTGTCCGAGCTCAGGCTGGTCAATCCGCGCGACGGCTGGCCGAGCGAGAAGGCGCGCGCGGCCGCCAGCCGGGCCGATCATGTCATCGACGCCACCAGGGTTTTCGACGACCTGGCATCGGCGGTCGCCGACCTCAACTTCGTCTTCGCCACGACGGCGCGCGAGCGCGACGGCTTCAAGCCGGTGCGCGGTCCCGTGGAAGCGGGCAGGGCGCTGAGAGCGCATGTCGAGGCGGGCGAGCGCACCGGCATCCTGTTCGGCCGCGAGCGCTTCGGCCTCTATAATGACGAGGTCGGGCTCGCCGACGAGATCGTCACCTTTCCGGTCGACCCCGGCTTTTCCTCGCTCAACATCGCCCAGGCAGTGCTTTTGATGTCCTATGAGTGGATGAAGTCCGGCCTCGCCGAAGAGACCCAGACCAATTTCTCCGGGCCGGAGCTGGTGCCGGCGACCAAGGAGCAGTTGCACAGCCTGTTCGCCTATCTGGAAAACGCGCTGGAAGCGCGCGGCTATTTTCGCCCGGAAGAAAAGAAGCCGAAGATGGTCGACAATCTGCGCGCCGTGCTGACACGCGCGGGCTTTGCCGAGCCGGAACTGAAGGTGCTGCGCGGCATCATCTCGTCGCTCGACCGGTTCTCGCCGGCCATGCCGCGGGGCGACGGCTCGCCCGGGGACGATCCCAGACGGTTGCCGTCAGCCGCGCGAAGTCGCGCCAAAAAAGAAGAAAGTTAAAATCGATAAGCTGTGAACATTTGAAGTAACCGAATTTTATTCGGTCGTACGTCATCCTTGCCGCGATACTGGGGGTGGCACATGTTTGCGTCCAATATTGGTCGTCTGCGCTTTTTCCTTTATTCTCTCGGTCTCGCAGTGGCCGAGACCGTGGTAATCCTTATCTGCATTGTCGGCACGATCGGCATCGAGGGGCTGCTTAATTCAGCGCCCGGTCCGTCGCGGCAGGGTATGGCGGGCGCCGTCCTCGTCGCGTCGCTCATCTTTGTCGCGCTGCGCGGCAACATCGCCTCGCGCCGCACCCGCGATGCCAATGGGCGCCGCTGGATCCTGTGGGCCTACATCGCCCTTTCGGCCGTCTACGCCCTCCTGCAGGCGGGCGTGCTGCTGGTCGTCAAGTTCGGCGATCCCCAGAGCATTCCAGGCGGGCTGAACCTGCTCGCGTTTTCGATATTCGGCCTTTGGTGCACGATCCTTTGGGCGAAACCCGTCGCCGGCAGCAACATCGACGAACTGACTGATGTTTTCGATTTCGACGGCCCGCTGCCGGCGCCGGCGCGTGCCGGACGCACCGTGACAGCAAGCGTGCCGGCAACCCCGCGTCCCGCCGCTTCCGCCGCGCGCGTGCCGCCCGCGCCGCAGCCTTTCGGCAGGCCGCGGCCTGCCGGCTTCGGCAAGCGTGGGATATAATTGAGTCTTGGAGAGAGCATGATGTCGTCCGAAAACCGCTTCACACTTTTCGGCATCATGCTCTGGCGGCTGCGCAAAAGCTGCTCGCATTCGCCTCTTCAAGACCACGATCATTCGCGATAGAAGCGCCGACGGCCCAATCACGGACCCGCTTCTCTTTGTTTTGACGCAATTCCGGACGGAAAACCGTTTCACACTTTTCCTGGAATTGCTCTGGTGGCCGGATGACAATGAGCGATCGATCAAGCCAACGCCCGATCCTGATGTTCGATTCCGGCGTTGGCGGGCTGACCGTGCTGCGCGAGGCGCGCGTGCTGATGCCGGACCGCCGCTTCGTCTATGTCGCCGACGACGCGGCTTTTCCTTATGGCGCCTGGGAGGAGCCGGCGCTCAAGGATCACATCCTTACGCTGTTCGGCAAATTGCTCGATCGGCTTCAGCCGGCGATTTCCGTCATTGCCTGCAACACCGCCTCGACCCTGGTGATCGATGCGCTGCGCGAGAAATTTCCTGGCCATCCGTTCGTGGGCACAGTGCCGGCGATCAAGCCGGCCGCCGAACGCACCCGCTCCGGCCTGGTGTCGGTGCTGGCGACGCCGGGCACGGTAAAACGGCAATACACGCGCGACCTGATCAGCAAATGGGCGCAGAAATGCCATGTGCGCCTGGTCGGCAGCGACCGACTGGCGGGGCTCGCCGAGATCTATATGCGCCAGGGTTTCGTCGACGAGGAAGCCGTGCGCGGCGAAATCGCGCCCTGCTTCATCGAGCGCGACGGCAACCGCACCGACATCGTCGTGCTCGCCTGCACGCATTATCCGTTTCTGGTCAATCGCATGCGCAAGACCGCGCCCTGGCCGGTCGACTGGGTCGATCCCGCCGAGGCGATCGCGCGGCGTGCCATGTCGCTGCTCGAACCGGTCGCGGAAACATCCGGCGGCAGCGAGCCCGATCTTGCCGTCTTCACCTCGGGCAAGGTGGATTTCGCCACAAGGCGACTGATCCAGGGGTTCGGACTGACCGCTCGTTAGGGCGTGGCAGGTTCGAAGACGATGCTGCGTTGATCCGGATCGGCCGAGACAAGCTTTAGGCTCAGACCGTCACCTTGCCTGAGCCCGGAAGACTTCACGTTGGCGACGATGGGCATGTCGGCCAGCTGCACGCGCACGCCATGGTCGACGATATCGGTGACGACGGCCTTGAACGTCTCGCCCTCATGTCCCTTGAGCATGACCGCCTCGGCAAGGTCGATGGCGGCGTGGTTGATCTGCGAAGCACGGGCGTCCGCGCGCCCCATCACCTTCGGCAATCTGGCGAACGCATCGGTGACAGCCTGCGGCACGGGCTGGCCGTTGGCGATCGCCAGCGCGCAGCGCACGACATAGCGGTCGGCCAGCCGCCTGAGCGGCGCGGTGGCATGGGCATAGGTCGCGGCCATCGCCTCATGCCAGGGGACGACGCCCTCCTGGTAGGGTTGGTAGGACGCGCCGTTGCCCGCGCGGCGGATTTCCAGCATCAGCGCGGCCTGCTTCGGATCGGCCGGATCGAGCGTGCGCTGATAGTCGCCCAGGCTGGTGGAGGCGGGCCAGGACAGGCCGAGCGCCTGCGCGGCGTTGCGCAGTCTTTGCACCTTGGAGGCGTCCGGCCCCGACATCACCCGGAACAGTCCGGTCTTGTGCGCCAGCATGGCGTCGGCAATCGCCATATTGGCGGCCAGCGAAAGTGCCGCATTGTCCTGCTCGGATTGCAGCAGCGGCCGGAACGAAAGCCGGAATGTGCCGTCGGCCTGCTTTTCCACCTCCTGCTCGGGCGGGTCGACGCGCGAAGCGCCGCGACGCTCTTCGTTAGCCGCCATGCGCCGCGCCAGTTCCGCGAAGTCGGCCGGAACGTCGGAGGCCTGCACGCTGTCGTAGGCGAGCTTCGCGCGGCTTTTGATGATTGCCCGCTCCGCGCCGTCCAGCTTCACCGCGCCGTCCTCGGCGACCCGGACCGTGAAGATGATCGCCGGACGCGGCCCATCGGGCAGCAGGCTCGCCGCAGCCTCGGCGAGCACCGGCGGGTAGAGCCCGGCCTTGCCGTCGGGCAAATAAAGGGTCTCGCCCCGGTTCCAGGCTTCGAGATCAATCGCGTCGCCGTCCTCGACGAACCAGGCAACGTCGGCAATGGCATAATGCAAGAGAAGATCGCCGCCACTGGCCTCGATCGAGAAGGCCTGGTCGAGATCGGTGGAACTCGCCGGATCGAGCGTGACGAAGGGCATCGCGGTTCGGTCTGCATGTTGCGCGGGCACTCGCTTTGCCGCCGCTTGCGCCGCGGTCGCCACCTCCGGCGGAAATCCATCCGGCACGTGGAACTCGGCGCGGATTTTCGCAAGGCCGGTGGAGAGCGCCTGTGAGGGATCGGTCAGCGATTTCATACAGCCGTCCTACACTGGCGCTCCGGACGCGGGAAGGCTGCCAGCGAAAATCGCCGACCGGTCGCCTGACGGCCGACGCCACGCTTATCGGGATCCGGACCGCCGGCGCTGGAACTGCCGCCCAAGCGCGGCGTTTCTAACAGCAAAGGAGACATAGCCATGCCCGCCACATCACAAGCCCAGCAAAAGGCCGCCGGCGCAGCGCTTTCCGCCAAGCGCGGCGAGACCAAGAAGAGCGAACTCAAGGGTGCTTCGCGCGAAATGTATGAGTCCATGAGCGAGAAGCAGCTCGAGGAGTTTGCGGAGACCAAGCGCAAGGGCCTGCCCAGCAAGAAGTCATAGAGCGCGAGGTTGAATGAAAATGCCCGCGGCGTCGGCCGCGGGCCTCCGTCAATCCCGTGCTGCAAAATAACCTAGCGGCGCCACCAGCAGTGCTTTGTCTTGTAGCGTACGACATGGCGGTGGCCGTGGCGCCAGACCACTTTTTTCTTCACCACGATGCGGCACACCTGCTTATGGCCGTGCCAATGCCTTGCCATGGCCGGTTCCGGCGTCATGACCGCCATCGACCCTGCCAGCACAGCGGCCCCGGTCAAGGTAAGGAAGAACTTCTTCATGGGAATTCGGACTCCTCTGCTCCAGCCCTTCATTAAGATGGCAGAGCAGAGCGGCTCCTTGAAGCACACGCTGCCCCGCTGCCGACGGCCTTCGCCACAACCGGCACCGCACGCAACGCGGGAAATGCTACCCGGTTGCGACCCGCGCTGCCAGCCGTAAGCTTGACAGCGGTTAAATCTGTGTTTAACAGGCCCACCAACACCGGGTGGCGACGCCCGGTGGTTTCTTTTGACGTGTCCCGTGGGTTTTCCGTCGCTTTGCGTGGAAAACCCTGTCAGGCCTCGAAAACGGGGGCCAGAGGAGGGCGCGTTTCCTTCGCCCGGAGCCATGGGGTTCCGGGTATATTGTTTTGAAAGGGAATGCGATGAGCAAGCGCGAATCCGCGAAATACAAGATCGACCGCCGTCTCGGCGAAAACATCTGGGGCCGCCCGAAGTCCCCGGTCAACAAGCGTGAATACGGCCCCGGCCAGCACGGCCAGCGCCGCAAGGGCAAGCTTTCCGACTTCGGCCTGCAGCTGCGCGCCAAGCAGAAGCTGAAGGGTCACTATGGCGACGTTTCGGAAAAGCAGTTCCGCAAGGTCTATGAAGAGGCCAACCGCCGCAAGGGCGACACCTCGGAGAACCTGATCGGCCTGCTGGAGTCGCGTCTCGACGCGATCGTCTATCGCGCCAAGTTCGTCCCGACCATCTTCGCCGCCCGTCAGTTCGTCAACCACGGCCATGTCAACGTCAACGGCAAGCGCACCAACATCGGCTCGTATCGCTGCAAGCCGGGCGACGTCATCGAGGTGCGCGAGAAGTCGAAGCAGCTCGTGATCGTGCTGGAATCGGTCGCTCTCGCCGAGCGCGACGTGCCGGACTACATCGAAGCCGACCACAACAAGATGACCGCGACCTTCGGGCGCGTTCCGGGCCTGTCGGACGTTCCGTTCGCCGTCCAGATGGAACCGAACCTCGTCGTCGAATTCTACTCGCGCTGATCGAAATCAATCAGCCGCAGCATCCAAAGGCCGCCTTTCGAGGCGGCCTTTTCTTTGTTGGCCTTGGTTGTTCATTTTAGCCGCATTTATGCGCCGCCAAGTGATTCCACTCTGCTGCAAAATGCTCTAAAGCCGGGCGCCAACAGAACTATGGGGCCGGCGCCATGAACATGCTGCCAGATGTGAAAACCCTCGAGCCGATCGACGACGATGCCGAAGGCGGGTTCCATCCGCTGTTCCGCGACGTGCCGTCCTCGGTCGAGTTCAACAAGCTGCGCAAGCGGCTCTTGAGGCTGACGCGCCAGGCGATCGAGGATTTCGCCATGGTGAAGCCGGGCGAGCGCTGGCTGGTGGCGCTCTCGGGCGGCAAGGATTCCTACGGCCTGCTCGCGCTTCTGCTCGACCTCAAATGGCGCGGCCTGGTGCCGGTCGAGCTGCTCGCCTGCAATCTCGACCAAGGCCAGCCGAATTTCCCGAAGCACATCCTGCCAGACTATCTCAATGCCTATGGCATTGCGCACCGCATCGAATACCAGGACACCTATTCGGTGGTGACCGACAAGCTGCCGGAAGGCAGCACCTATTGCTCGCTCTGCTCGCGGCTCAGGCGCGGCCATCTCTACCGCATCGCGCGCGAGGAGGGGTGCTCGGCGCTGGTGCTTGGCCACCACCGCGAGGACATTCTCGAGACCTTCTTCATGAACCTGTTCCATGGCGGGCGTCTCGCCGCCATGCCGCCCAAGCTTCTCAATGACGAGGGCGACGTCATGGTGTTGCGGCCGCTCGCCTATAATGCCGAGGCCGATCTCGAAAAATTCGCCAACGCCATGAAATTCCCGATCATCCCGTGCGATCTCTGCGGCAGCCAGGAAGGGCTGCAGCGCAACGCCATGAAGGCGATGCTCGACGACATCGAGAAGCGCATGCCGGGCCGCAAGGACACGATGATCCGCGCCATGACCAATGTAAGGCCCTCGCATCTCCTGGACAGGAAGCTGTTCGACTTCGCGGGGCTCGACGCGAACCCAGGACAAGACATTTCCGATGAGATTTGACGATAACGCGATCGACTGGCTGGCCGAGCTTCTCGCCGACGCGGCAAAGGCCGAAATCATGCCGCGCTTCCGCCGGCTGGGCGAGGGGGACGTGCGCCAGAAGACGTCCGCCGCCGATCTCGTCACCGAGGCGGACGTCAACGCCGAAAGGCTGATCACCGCCAGGCTGCGCGAGCGCTATCCCGACGCCATGGTGGTGGGCGAGGAAGCCTGCTCCGACAACCCGGCACTGCTGTCCGGCCTTGGCGATGCCGCGCTTGCCTTTGTCATCGATCCGGTCGACGGCACCTTCAACTTCGCGTCCGGCGTGCCGCTGTTCGGCGTCATGGCCGGCGTCGTCGTCAATGGCGAGACTGTCGCTGGCATCATTCATGACCCGATTGGCAAGGACTGGCTGATCGGCGCCAAGGGCGCCGGCAGCCATATCCGCCACGCGCATGGCGCGCTGGAGAAGGTGGGAGTCGCCGCACCGGTGCCGATGTCGCAGATGACCGGCGCCGTTTCCTGGCAGTTTCTCGAGGAGCCCGAGCGCTCGCGGCTTGCCCGCAACCAAACCAAGACGCTGTCGCATTTTGCCTATCGCTGCGCGGCGCATGAGTACCGGCTGCTGGCCAGCGGCCACGCCCATTTCGTGCTCTACAACAAGCTGATGCCCTGGGATCATCTCGCCGGGGCGCTGATCCATCAGGAAGCCGGCGGCCATGTCGCGCGCGTCGACGGCAGCGCCTACCTGCCGTCGCATGTCAATGGCGGCCTGCTGGTCGCGCCGGACAAGCAAAGCTGGGACGAGTTGCGCCGCGAGCTTTGGGCTGAGTAGGATTGGTTCGGTTCGGTTCGGTTCGGTTGCGGGGTAGGGCCGGCCAGGCCGCTATGACCCTGCAGCGGAATCGGGGGATGCCAATGAATTTCCGGTACGCGCTGGCTTTCGCCTTGATCGCCGGCGCGGGTTGCGGCAAGGCCCAGGCGCAGGAGCGCACTTGCGGCAGCCGCGATCCGGTCAACTCCATCGCCGAGATGGCGGAGGCCATCTACGCCTGCTGGCAGCCACCGCCGGGCACGGCAGACCTGACTTTGACATTATGCTTCTCGCTTCGTCGCGACGGGATGCTTATTGGCAAGCCGCGCGCCACTTTCTCCAAACTGGGGCCGGACGGCCGTTTGAACAGGGCTTTCGTTGCTTCGGTGATCGAGGCCCTTAACAAGGAACTGCCAGTGCCTTTCACCGAAGGCATGGGTGGTGCGATTGCAGGGCGCCCTCTTTGCCCGCTCTTCAGGGCGACGCAGGAACGCAAATCCTGACCGCGCTTGTTCAAGAGCAGCTCTATGCTGTTAGTGTAGATCGGTAATGTGCCCTGAAACGGGGGCATTCTGCGGCTGGAACATCTTGCCGCGTTCGGCAATCAGGATCATCAGCAACGCCGCGACCGAGACGCTGCAGAAGCCGGCGGCCAAGGGCGTGACAGTACCATTATAAGCTTGCCCGATCGCCGCGCCGATGAGTGCGCCGAGGAACGTCTGCATGAAGCCCAGGATGGATGCCGCCGTGCCGGCGAGCTCGCCGAGCGGCTCCATCGCAAGCGCATTGAAGTTCGCTCCGAGCCCGCCGAAAGGCAGCATAGCGCCGGCAAAGAAGGTGACGAACAGCCAGAGCGGCATCCCAATTTCGAGCGAGACGACCAGCCAGGCAAGGCTGATGCACAGGAAGATCAATAGTGCGCCTTGCGACAGGCGGCGCATGCCGATCTGCCCGACCAGCCGCGAGTTCAGGAAATTGGAAAAGGCGAGCACGCCGGCGACGCCGGCAAAGATCAACGGGAACAGCTCGCCGACGTGGTAGATATTGATGTAGATCTGCTGGGCCGAGCTGATGAAGCCGAACATGGCCGCGAAGATGAAGGTGCTGGCAAACGCGTAGCAAAGCGTCAGTCGATTGGTCAGAACGATACGGAAACCGCCGACAACCGAGCTTACCGTCAGCGGCCGACGATATTCCGGATGCAGTGTTTCCGGCAAGCGCATCAGCGCCCAAGTCGAGACAATTAGCGCTCCCACCGCCATGGTCACGAAGATCCAGTGCCAGCTGGCAAACAGCATGACGAACTGGCCGATGCCGGGCGCGATGACCGGGATCGCCATGAACACCATGAAGATCAGCGACATCACTTCGGCCATGCGGCGTCCTTCGAACGTGTCGCGCACGATCGAGACGGCGATGACGCGGGTCGCGGCGGCGCCGACGCCTTGGATGAAACGCCACGTCAGCAAGAGGGCGAAGCTGGGCGCTACCGCGGCGGCACCGGCAGCCACGACATAGACGACAAGCCCCAAGACCAGCGGCGCGCGGCGGCCGTAGCGGTCCGAAATGGGCCCGAACAAAAGCTGTCCGCCGCCGAAGCCGAGCATATAGGCGGTGATGACATATTGGCGGTGGTTCTCGCTCTCGACGCCGAGCGAGGCGCCGATCTGCTGCAGCGCCGGCAGCATGATGTCGATGGCCAAGGAGTTGAGCGCCATGAGCGCCGCGCAGAGCGCGATGAATTCCCAGCGCGGAATGGGCAAGCTTGCCCGTTGCGACGCTTCTACCTGCTTGTCCACGGCAAAGTCCGATCTTTCAAACGAACAAGCGCCGGCTGGCCGGCGCGCTGGTTCGTTTCATCCCCGATATTCGGGTCACAATTGCCGAGGTGGGGGCGGCCCCGGGCGATGCTTGCCGGCCGGAGGGTTGGCCTCCGCGCCGGCGAGCAAAAATTTGAAAATCAGGCCGCGCCTTTGACGCTGACGCCCTTTTCGACCAGGAAGTCCTGCAATTCGCCGGCCTGGAACATTTCGCGCACGATGTCGCAACCGCCGACGAATTCGCCCTTCACATAGAGCTGCGGGATGGTCGGCCAGTTGGAATAATCCTTGATGCCCTGGCGCAATTCTGCCGAGTCGAGCACGTTCACGCCTTTGTAGTCGGCCCCGATGTAATCGAGGATCTGCACCACCTGGCCGGAGAAGCCGCATTGCGGGAAGCCGGGTGTGCCCTTCATGAAAAGCACGACGTCGTTGCTCTTCACTTCATTGTCGATGTAGTCGTTGATGCCGGTCATGGACAATCCTTTCACGCCTGTGGGAGTCAGGCTCGAAGCATGTCCTTCAAATAAACCCATAGGTTGGCTGAAACAAGACGTTAGCCGCGACGCCGGCCCGATGGCGCAAGGGATAACGCGATTTTGGGCTAAGCCTGAGCGGCGACGGCGCTCAGTCGGGAATGCTGGTCTGCAGCGCCAGCGCGTGCAGCACGCCGCCCATATTGCCCTTCAACGCGTTGTAGACCATCTGGTGCTGCTGCACGCGGCTCTTGCCCCGGAAACTCTCGGCAACGACCTCGGCTGCGTAATGGTCGCCGTCGCCGGCCAGATCGCGGATCGTCACCTGGGCGTCCGGAATGCCTTCCTTGATCAGTTTTTCGATGTCGTGGGCATTCATTGCCATGGCAAAATCCTGTTTCATGCGGGCACGTAGTGTGACTCGGGTGAGCCTAAAGCCTTTCTGGCCCGGATTGAAGCCGTTCCATCGGCGGTAGGGACTTAGGCGTTATCCCGGCTGGAATGAACCACGCCGTCTTCGGTGATGTCATCGCGCGTCGAATAGGCGCGGCCGAGGCTGAAGACCAGAACGTAGAGCGGGATGTTGATCAACAGGATGACGATCGGAAGGTAGCTCGTCATCTGCCATGCGGGTGAGAAGAAGGGCTGACCGTAGCCGTCGCAGGTCAAGGATGAGCCATATTCCCAAACCGCCCCGATCACCACGGCGACGACGAAGAGCTTGATGCAGGTCGCGATGTGCCTTGCTCGCGCCGGCTCCGGGGAGAGCCTGTTCCAGAGCACCAGGCAGACGACGGGAACCGCATAGATCAGGTTCTGGACGACGATCATTGGCAGCGTGCCGTTGGCCGCGGCGAGGAATTGCGCGCGGGTTTCCAGCAGTGGACAGACCTCGCTCGAGGTTGTCGACAGCAGGAACAGGACGAACGGCCCGAGAAACCAGAAGAAGAACAGCGACGGCCAGAAGACGACTGCGATCAGCGCCCTGGCAGTTAACCTTGTCAACTGGCCTGATCCATGAAGCGCGGGAACCAGCCCTCATGGGCGGCCTTCAGCTCACTGACCAGGATCGACCGCGCCTCGCCAAGCTTCAATTCACGTCCGCCGGTGGTGCCGATCCAGGGCGCGAAGATGCCGAGCATGCCTTGCTCCTCGCGGATCCTGTCCCATTCGCCGCTTTGCGGGTCGATCGACAGTGTCAGCAGATAGCGGCCCTGATCCTCGCCAAACCAGACCGGGATTGGATCGGTGCCGGTAAGGCCAGGAATCGTGGCGCCGATGCCGGAGGCCATCGCCATTTCGGCGAGCGCCACTGCCAGGCCGCCGTCGGAGACGTCGTGGGCGGCGGTGACGATGCCGGAAGCGATCAGCGCGCGCACATGATCGCCGACGCGCTTCTCATGGTCGAGGTCGACGGGCGGTGGCGGACCGTCGACGCGGCCGTGGACGTCGCGCATATAGACGGACTGGCCGAGATGGCTGCCCCAGCTCGGCGGCGCGCCGACCAGCACGATCATCTGGCCCTCGGCGGCAAAGCCGATACGGGCCATCTTCGACCAGTCGGCGATGAGGCCGACGCCGCCGATGGTCGGCGTCGGCAGGATGCCGCGGCCATTGGTTTCGTTGTAGAGCGAGACATTGCCAGAGACGATCGGGAAGCCGAGCGCGCGGCAGGCATCGCCGATGCCTTTTACGGCGCCGACGAACTGGCCCATGATCTCGGGCCGCTCCGGATTGCCGAAATTGAGGTTGTCGGTGGCCGCAAGCGGCAAGGCGCCGGTGGCGGTGAGGTTGCGCCAGCACTCGGCCACGGCCTGCTTGCCGCCTTCGTAAGGGTCGGCCTCGCAATAGCGCGGCGTGACGTCGGAGGAGAAGGCCAGCGCCTTGGTCGGATGACCTTCGACGCGCACCACGCCGGCATCGCCGCCGGGAAGCTGCAGCGAATTGCCCTGGATCAGCGTGTCGTACTGCTCCCACACCCAGCGGCGCGAGGAGAGGTCCGGCCCGCCGAGCATTTTCAGCAAAGCATCGGCGACGTCGGCCTTCGGCGCATCGTTGGCGGCAAGCGGCGCGGGCTTCTTCGCCTCGACCCAGGGGCGATCATATTCCGGCGCCTGGTCGCCCAGCTCCTTGATCGGCAAATCGGCGACCTCGTCGCCCTGATGAAGGACACGGAAGCGCAGATCGTCGGTGGTCTTGCCGACAATGGCGAAGTCGAGGCCCCATTTGCGGAAGATCGCCTCGGCTTCCTCTTCCTTCTCGGGGCGCAGCACCATCAGCATGCGCTCCTGGCTTTCCGACAGCATCATCTCATAGGCGCTCATGCGCTCCTCGCGCACCGGCACCTTGTCGAGGTCGAGCTCGATGCCGAGATCGCCCTTGGCGCCCATCTCGACGGCCGAGCAGGTGAGGCCGGCCGCACCCATGTCCTGGATGGCGATGACGGCGCCCGACGCCATCAGCTCGAGGCAGGCTTCCAGCAGGCATTTCTCGGTGAAGGGATCGCCGACCTGCACGGTCGGGCGCTTCTCCTCGATCTTGTCGTCGAATTCGGCCGAAGCCATGGTGGCGCCGCCGACGCCGTCGCGTCCGGTCTTGGCGCCGAGATAGACGACCGGCAGGCCGACGCCCTTGGCCTGCGACAGGAAGATGGCGTTGGTCTTGGCGAGGCCCGCCGCGAAGGCATTGACCAGGATGTTGCCGTTGTAGCGGGCGTCGAAATTGACCTCGCCGCCGACCGTCGGCACGCCGAAGGAATTGCCGTAGCCGCCGACGCCGGAAACGACGCCGGCAACGAGATGCCGGGTTTTCGGATGGTCCGGCGCACCGAAGCGCAGCGCGTTCATCGCCGCAACCGGCCTGGCACCCATGGTGAAGACGTCGCGCAGGATGCCGCCGACGCCGGTCGCGGCACCCTGATAAGGTTCGATGTAGGAGGGGTGGTTGTGGCTCTCCATCTTGAAGACGACGCAGTCGCCGTCGCCGATATCCACCACGCCGGCATTCTCGCCCGGACCCTGGATCACCTGCGGGCCGCTGGTCGGCAGCGTGCGCAGCCATTTCTTGGAGGACTTGTAGGAGCAGTGCTCGTTCCACATCGCCGAGAAGATGCCGAGCTCGGTGAAACTTGGCTCGCGGCCGACCAGATCGAGGATGCGCTGGTATTCGTCGGGCTTCAGCCCATGCGCGGCGACGAGCTCGGGGGTGATCGGCACGGAATTGGAAATGGTCATGAGCGGCGATTTTTGTCCGTGGGAAAGGGAGGTTCTTTGAGTCTCCTCTTATCGCAAGCTTTCGCGCGATACACCCCCATTGGATGATGAAAAACGCCGGAAAACTGCCTCCGCGGCGATGCACAAGGGTCTGGGGCTTGCCGGCTCGATCAGGAAAAACTGTCGTAGCCGGCACGGCCTTCGTCGAGCAGGCGGCGGATGACGGCGACGCCGCCGGCGACATCCTTGCTTTGCCGGGGCTGCGACACGCCAAAGCGCACGCCGTGGAAGACCTGCTCGGAGCGGCCGGCCTTGAACTCGTCCTCGTCGTCGATGAGCACGCCTTGCGCCAGGCAGGCGTTCTTGAAGGTGCCGGACAGCCACGGGTCCGGCAAGGTCAGCCAGAGGAAGGGCACGTTGTCCCTTGCCTTGATGTCGAACCCGGCCAGCACGTCACGCACGATGGCGAGGCGCGCCTGGATTTCGGCAATGCAGCGCTTGCGGATCTCGCCCGCCTGGCCCGACATCACCAGCCTTGAGCCGACCTCGGCCAGCAGGAAAGGCAGGCCGCCGGTCATCATCTTGTGCGCGACGCGGATGCGATGGCGATAGGCCGGCGGGCAGGAGAGCCAGCCGCCGCGCACGCCGGCGGCGACGGATTTGGACAAGCCGCCGGCGACGATCGTGCGCTCCGGCGCATATTCGGCCAGCAGCGGCGTCGGGTCGTCGGTGAGCTCGCCGTAAAGATCGTCCTCGATCAGCGCCACATTGTACTCGCGTGCGATCCGCGCGATCGCCTGTCGCCGTTCCGCCGAGAGTGTCACCAGGGTCGGGTTCTTCGCGGTCGGCATCAGGAACATCACTTTTGGATGTTTCTGCGCGCAGACGCGCTCGAAATCGTCAGGGTCGATGCCATCGTCGTCGGTCGAAACCAGTGCCGTGCGGCGGCCGATCAGCCCGGCGCTGCGTGCGATCTGCGAATAGGTGAGATGCTCGAAGACCACATAGTCGCCGGGCATGGTAAGTGCTGCGATCGCAGCCATGACCGCGGCGTGGGTGCCCAGCGTCGGCACGATCGAATCGGGCGAGGGACGGAAGGCATTGCGCGCCAGCCAGCGGCTGCCTGCCTCATACCAGCGTTCGGGAAAATCCCGCGTGTAGCTCGAAATGTCGTGCGGATGCTCCTGCGCCGTACGCGCCAGCACGTCGGCAATCACGGCGCCCTGGCCGATATCGGGCGCGGCGGTGCTGTCGAAACGCAGCTTGCCGCTCGGCGCGTCGATGAAGCGCGTGCCTTGCAAGCCTGGCTCGACATCGGATTTCGGGGTCTCGGTACGCTGTCCAAGCACATAGGTGCCGCGCCCGACCTCGCCGCTCACCAGACCGCGTTCGCGCAGCAGCTGATAGGCCCGGCCGATGGTGCCGACCGTCGTGCCGATGTCATAGGCGAGGTCGCGCTGCGGCGGCAGTTTTGCACCGGCATCGATGACGCCCTTGTCGATATCTGACTCAATGCTGTCAGCAAGACGCTGATAGAGCGGACCGGAGCCAGAGGAGAGGTCAGGGAGCCAATTTGTCATGGTGACAATTTTCTATATTGCACCGCGTAATGAGTCAATCCATATCGAACCGGCGATTGGAAAGGTACAATCGAGACAAGGTAGAACGGAAATGGATACAATCGACACAATTCGCTACGCCGGTCGGGCATTTGGCGCGCAGGCCGATCCTCAGAGCCGTCGCGGCTTCATCGGCCGCCTGGTATTTGTGGTCCGTTCCGTCGCCAAACAAATCGATCGCATGCTGCAGCGCCGGCGCGGCCGCCTCGCGCTGATGGAGATGACGGACGATCAGTTGAAGGATATCGGCATCTCGCGCTGCGACGCCCATCGCGAGGGCATCCGGGCGTTCTGGGAATGACGGCCTATCTTCGGCCAGATTCCGTCAGGGTTGCGGATTTTCCCCGCAGCCTGCCGATGCCGTGATCGACAAGCACGGCGAGCACACTCAATGCGATGAACAACGCGGTGACGGCCAGCGCCGAAACGGCGACGCTGCCCGCGCCGTTCTTGGCGACGTCGAGGAACGGGTAGGGCACTTCGCCGGCGAAGGGCGCGCGCAGCAGCGCGTAGGCGAGATAGGCGAGCGGATAGATCATCCACCAGGAGATATCGCGCCAGCGCGCCGTGCCGTCGGCACCGGCTATGAGCCACCACAGCACGAAGACCGGCGGCGTGACGTAGTGGAGCAGGATGTCGCAGAGCAGGAACAAACCCCGCGGTTGCCAGAGCTTCGCCAGGACCGTGGCGTAGACGATGAAAACCAGGGTAATGGCCACCGCCACGCCGGTTCGCATCCGCGGCCCGGCGAAGGCCGGGAACCAGGCATAGCCGGCGGGTGACAGCAGCGAAGCATGTACCATCACCGCCGCGATGTTCGTCAGAATGGTGAAGAAGCTGAAGAGAAAGACGATCGAGCCGAGCAGGCTGCGCCCCGCCGCCATCGACGCAGGAATGGTGATTGCAGCCTGCAGGACGAGCCCGACCAGCCCGACAACCAGTCCCGCGATCTGCAGGAACCGGCCCATGGCAATCTTACGCGGCAGCCGTGCAGGACGGATTACCGGCCTGCCAGCGGGCGACGTCTGAGCCGATGCGGGCGCCGAGCGGCTCATTCATCAGCGGCCCGAACACGTCGACGCGGCTGGAGTTGCCCTGCGCCTGAACGACCAGCAGCGGCTTGCCGCCATAATGCTTGGCGGGCACCAGCAGGAAGCGCGGCGTGCCGCTGTAGGAATTGAGCTCGTTGGCCATCTGATAGGTCTTGAAGGCCGGATCCTTGCTGGCGATCCAGCATTTATGGGCCGCGATGGCGACCTGTTCCATGGCAAGCAGCGAGGCGCTTTTGCCTGACGGAACCGGCATTGTCTTGGGGCTGGACTGGCAGGAAGCCAAGGCGAGCCCGGCCGCCGCCAGGAGAGCAAGGCGCGCAATCGTCAGTCTCATGGTCAGTCCGCCCCCGCGTTCCGATAGGATGTCAAAGGATCAAGCCGCGATGCCGAGCGCGCTCTCGAACAGCGCCCGTCCGTCATTGCCGCCATGCGCGGCCTCGATCAGGTTTTCGGGATGCGGCATCAGGCCGAGCACATTGCCCTTGTCGTTGACGATGCCGGCAATGTCGTTGATCGAGCCGTTGGGATTGGTGCCGTCCGCATAGCGGAACACCACTTGGCCTTCGCCTTCGAGGCGGGCGAGCGTCTCGGCATCGGCGAAGTAGTTGCCGTCGTGATGCGCCACCGGCGAGCGGATGATCTGTCCCGGCTGGTAGCGGCGGGTGAACATGGTGTTGGCGTTGGCGATCTCGAGCTTCACCTGCCGGCAGACGAATTTCAGCGACGCATTGCGCATCAGGGCACCCGGAAGCAGCCCGGCCTCGACCAGGATCTGGAAGCCGTTGCAGACGCCGATGACGGTGACGCCCTTGGCGGCCTTTTCGGCGACAGCCCGCATCACCGGCATGCGCGCCGCGATCGCGCCGCAGCGCAGATAGTCGCCGAAGGAGAAGCCGCCGGGGATGGCGATCAGGTCGACATCGGGGATTTCCGTGTCGGTCTGCCAGACGGTCGCCGGCGCCTGGCCGGAAATCTTGGTCAGCGCCGCGATCATGTCGCGGTCGCGGTTGAGGCCAGGCAGGAGGACGACGGCTGATTTCATTTTGGTTCGAAAGGCCTCTGATTTTCGGCAAGTTCCCGCAAGTCGAGACGGCGGTCTATGCGTTCGAGTCGCTCATCCTGACGGCCAAGAATACCATAGATGTTATGGATATCACTCTGCGTGGCCACCATGTGACCTCGCATCACGTTCAACTCACGCTTGGCTTCGGACACATCCTGGCGAAGTTCGCCGATTTCGTGATGGACCCGTTTCAACAGCTCGAACATCAATTCGTTCGTGGCTTCCGGCATTGTGCCTCCGCTACAACCTCAGGTTATAGCAACACTATAATTCTCAATCACCGTGTTCGCCAGAAGCTTGTCGCACATGGCTTTCAGGTCGGCCTCGGCCTTGGCCTTGTCGGCCCCGGCGAGCTCGATGTCGAACACCTTGCCCTGGCGCACCTGGCCGACGCCGTCGAAGCCCAGTCCGGAGAGCGCGTGCTCGATCGCCTTGCCCTGCGGGTCGAGAACGCCGTTCTTGAGGGTCACGGTGATACGGGCTTTCATCGATGCTCCTGGGCAGACAGTCGTTTAGGAAAAAAGCCTGCCGTGTCCGGCAGGCCCGTCAATATTAGTGCTTCAGGCCTTTGGGCGCCTCGGAAGAGGCAACGAGCACCGGACCCGTCGGGCGCGGCGGCTCGTTCTCGTTGATGATGCCGAGACGGCGGGCAACTTCCTGATACGCCTCGACCAGGCCGCCCATATCGCGGCGGAAGCGGTCCTTGTCGAGCTTGTCCTGGGTGGCGACATCCCACAGCCGGCAGGAATCGGGCGAGATCTCGTCGGCGACGACGATGCGCATCATGTCGCCCTCGAACAGGCGGCCGCATTCGATCTTGAAGTCGACGAGCTGGATGCCGACGCCGAGGAACAGGCCGGACAGGAAGTCGTTGACGCGGATGGCCAGGGCCATGATGTCGTCGATTTCTTGCGGGCTGGCCCAGCCGAAGGCGGTGATGTGCTCTTCCGACACCATCGGGTCGTCGAGCGCGTCGGCCTTGTAGTAGAACTCAATGATCGAGCGCGGCAGCACCGTGCCTTCCTCGATGCCGAGGCGCTTGGACAGCGAGCCGGCGGCGACGTTGCGCACGACGACCTCGAGCGGGATGATCTCGACTTCCTTGATCAGCTGCTCGCGCATGTTGAGCCGGCGGATGAAGTGGGTCGGGATGCCCATCCGGTTCAAGTGGTTGAAGATGTGCTCGGAAATGCGGTTGTTGAGCACGCCCTTGCCATCGACAACTTCGTGCTTCTTCTTGTTGAAGGCGGTGGCATCGTCCTTGAAAAACTGGATCAGCGTCCCCGGCTCAGGTCCTTCATAGAGGATCTTGGCCTTGCCTTCGTAAATGCGGCGGCGATTTTTCATCTGATTTTTCTCTGGATCTGCGGGCAGGCGGCGAGTGACCAGTTCCTGTCCGTCTGCCTAAATTAGTATGGCGAAGGCGGCGTTCAATGCCGGTGTTATCGCAATCGTCTTGTTTGCTCAATCGGCAAATCCCGCGAATCAACCGCTTTCGGGACTGAAATGCCGCAGCGCAGCATGCGACGAAGCATATTGACCGGCCCGCGGCCTTTTGGTTTGTGCTTGCCCAACACACATATACACCGCCAAGCGAATCGGATTGATCGGAGGGACGCCATGAGCAGCATGAAAGACCGCGAAGAGGGTTTTGAGCGCAAATTCGCCTTCGACGAGGAACTTCGCTTCAAGGCTGCGGCACGGCGCAACAAGGCGCTTGGCCTGTGGGCCGCCGAGAAACTGGGCAAATCCGGCGCCGATGCCGAGGCCTATGCCAAGGAAGTGGTGGTCTCCGATATCGAGGAAGCGGGCGACCACGATGTCTTCCGCAAGATCCGCCAGGATTTCGACGCCGCCGGCGTCAACCAGTCCGATCATCAGATCCGTCGCACCATGGATGAGCTGATGGCGCAGGCGATCGAGCAGATCAAGAACACCTGAGGCTGCACGGGCATGATGTCGCCGGAAAACCGCTTCACGCTTTTCCTGGAATTGCTCTGACTGGACCAATCGACCGCCCGGCCAAGCCGGGCGGTTTTTCTTTGCGTTGGCGTGGTTTCCGACCGAAACTGCGGATTGTTAACAAGGAAAGTTCCGATGTCGCTCAAGTCTCGCCTGGCCGCCGACGAAACGCTGTTCACCGCATGGTCGGGCGTGCCGGACGCGCTGACGGTCGAAATCATCGCCAAGCAGGGTTTTGACGCCGTCACCCTCGACATGCAGCATGGCGGCCACCACGAGGACAGCGTGCTGCGTGGCCTGGTGCCGGTGCTGGCCGCCAACAAGCCGGCGCTGGTGCGCATTCCGGTCGGACGCTTCGACATGGCGAGCCGCGCGCTCGATTTCGGCGCCGAGGCGGTGATCGCGCCGATGGTGAACTCCGTGGCCGATGCCAGGCAGTTCGCCGCGGCGATGAAATACCCGCCGCTGGGCGAGCGCTCCTGGGGCCCGACCTATGCCTTCCCGCGCCACGGCAAGGGCGACCATGCCGAATGGTTGCGCGATTCCAACCAGCGCACCATGGCTTTCGCGATGGTCGAGACACGGGCGGCATTCGAGGCGCTGGACGGCATTCTGGACACGCCCGGCATCGACGGCATCTTCGTCGGTCCGTCGGATTTCTCGATCGCCTGGTCGAACGGCACCACCATCAATTCGACGCTGGAAAGCATGATGGAGACGGTCGCGTCGATCGCCGAGCGGACGCGCAAGGCCGGAAAGCATGCCGCGATCTACGTCATCGAACCGGCAATCGCCGGCCGCGTCGTGTCGATGGGCTACCGGCTTTTAGCCATGGGCTCGGATCACACGCTGATCTCGCTTGGCGCCAAGACGCTGCTGAAGAGCATGCGGGATTCCATAGGAAGCTGAACGCGGCCTACGGCTGCTTCAATTCCGTCAGGAACTTGGCGAAGGTCATCGAGCCCTCCGGCCAGGGGCCGAAGCCGGCGTCGTGGTTGAGATGGCCGGCCTCGCCGGCGTCGATGAACAGCGATCCCCAGGCTGCGGCAATGTCCTCGGCGACCTCGAAGGCGCAGAACGGGTCGTTGCGGCTGGCGATCACGATGGACGGAAAGGGCAGGGGATCGCGCGAATAGGGGCCAAAGGTCATCAGATGTTTCGGCCTGATTTCCGGATTGGAGACATCCGGCGGCGCGACGAAGAAGGCGCCGGCAACCGGCTTCTTGAATTGCGGGATGGCCTGCACCGCAGCCGCGACGCCTAGCGAGTGCGCGACGAGAACCACCGGCCGCTCGGCCTCGTTGACGGCGCTCGCAACGCTCGCCGTCCAGTCCTCGCGCACGGGCTTGGTCCATTCCGCCTGCTCGACCCGGCGGGCCGTCGACAGCTTCGACTGCCAGCGGGTCTGCCAGTGCTCGGGACCGGAATTGGTATAGCCCGGCACGATCAGAATATCTGCGTCTTTGACTTTCATGGCGCCGATGTAGCGAGCGTCCTTCTTGGCTGCAACCCTGTCGGAAAATTCGGAGTGATCACAATTGTGAACAACCTGTTCGATTCTTGCTGTCTTGTGTGAACGATCGCAATCGACGATTTGGAAGGAGAAGAAGGAACAATTGCTGGTGGCCAGGAAAATCCCCATGTTGGGATCAGGCGCCGCCCGAACGGAGAGTTTGATGAGCGAACTGCCTTTTGCCGCGACCACCCCGGTCAGCGTTTCGCGTGTCGGGCTGAAGGCGCGCGACGCCGAGAGCCTGGCCGCCTATTACCGCGCCGTTGTCGGCCTGCAGGAACTGAGCCGTGCCGACGGTGCGATCACGCTTGGTGCCGCCAACCGGCCGCTGCTGGTGTTGGAGCCGGATGCTTCGGCCAAGCCTGACGATCCACGCAGCGCCGGGCTTTTCCACACGGCTTTCCTTTTGCCGTCGCGGGCGGATCTCGGCCGCTGGATCAGCCACGCCGCCGCCAACCGCATCGGTATCGAGGGCGCATCAGACCATCTGGTCAGCGAAGCGCTTTATCTGACCGATCCGGAGGGCAACGGCATCGAGATCTATGCCGACCGCCGCCCGCAGGACTGGAAGTGGAACGGCGACAAGATCGCCATGGCGACCGAGCGGCTGAACCTGCCGGCGGTTGTCGGCAGTGTGCCGGCGGACGATGCCGGCTGGCAGGGCGCGCCGGAAAACACCATTGTCGGCCATGTGCATCTGCGCGTCGGCCGGCCGGAAGATGCGGAGGCCTGGTGGCATGACCAGTTCGGCTTCGACACCGTCGCCAAATATGGCGGCCAGGCGGTGTTCCTGTCGTCCGGCCATTACCATCATCACATCGGCGCCAATGCCTGGCAGAGCGCCGGCGCCGGCCGCCGCGATCCGTCCCGCTCGGGCCTCGCCTGGGTCGAGATGCGTTCGGACAATGCGAAGGCCGAGACGAGCCGTGAGGATCCGTGGGGCACGGTGATCAGGACGGTGCCTGGGAAGGCGTAACAGAGGGCTGCGCCTAGCTGGAGCACCCCTCATCCGTCTCGGCGCTGTCGCGCCGATCCACCTTCTCCCACAAGGGGAGAAGGGAAGGCCGCGCCAGCGCTACCGCTAATCGCAAGCGTCGGTGATTTGCGGAGACGTAGTGCCAAACTCCCCCTTCTCCCCCTGTGGGAGAAGGTGGCTTGTCGTGAAACGACAAGACGGATGAGGGGTGTTCCAGCTTGGCGCTGGCGGGCAACTCTTTCCCGACCTTAAGCCTCTCTGAACACCCGCTTGAAGATCGTGTCGACATGCTTGGTGTGGTAGCCGAGGTCGAACTTTTCGCGGATTTCGGCTTCGGGCAGGGCCGCCGTCACGTCCTTGTCGGCAAGCAGTTCCTCGAGGAAATCGGCGCCGTGCTCCCAGACCTTCATGGCGTTGCGCTGCACCAGCCGATAAGCGTCCTCGCGTGACAGGCCGGCCTGGGTCAGCGCCAGGAGCACGCGCTGCGAATGCACCAGCCCGCGGAACTTGTTGAGGTTCTTCTCCATGTTCTCGGGGTAGACGAGCAGCTTGTCGACGACGCCGGTCAGGCGCGCCAGCGCGAAGTCCAGCGTCACCGTCGCATCCGGCCCGATCATGCGCTCGACCGAGGAATGCGAAATGTCGCGCTCGTGCCAGAGCGCCACGTCTTCCATCGCCGGCATGGCGTAGGCGCGCACCATGCGGGCGAGGCCGGTGAGGTTCTCGGTCAGCACCGGGTTGCGCTTGTGCGGCATCGCCGACGAGCCCTTCTGCCCCGGCGAGAAATACTCTTCCGCTTCCAGCACCTCGGTGCGCTGCAGGTGGCGGATCTCGATGGCGAGGCGTTCGACCGACGAGGCGATGACACCGAGCGTCGCAAAGAACATGGCGTGGCGGTCTCGCGGGATGACCTGGGTCGACACCGGCTCCGGCTTCAGCCCGAGCTTTGCAGCCACATGCTCTTCGACATAGGGCTCGATGTTGGCGAAGGTGCCGACGGCGCCGGAAATGGCGCAGGTGGCGATATCCTCGCGCGCGTGCACCAGTCGCTCGCGGCAGCGCGAGAACTCGGCATAGGCCTGCGCTAGCTTGACGCCGAAGGTGGTCGGCTCGGCATGGATGCCGTGGCTGCGGCCAATGGTGACGTTGTCCTTGTGCTCGAAGGCGCGGCGCTTCAGCGCCGCCAGCAGGCCGTCGATGTCGGCAAGCAGGATGTCGCTGGCCCGCGTCAACTGCACGGCAAGGCAAGTGTCGAGCACGTCCGACGACGTCATGCCCTGGTGGATGAAGCGGGCATCCGGTCCGACGAATTCGGCGAGATGGGTCAGGAATGCGATGACGTCATGCTTGGTGACGCGTTCGATCTCGTCGATCTTGGCGACATCGAATTTAGCGGCGCCGCCTTTTTCCCAGATGGTCCTTGCCGCTTCCTTCGGGATGACGCCCAACTCCGCCAGCGCATCGCAGGCGTGCGCCTCGATCTCGAACCAGATGCGGAAGCGGGTTTCGGGCGACCAGATGGCGACCATTTCCGGCCGGGAATAGCGAGGGATCATTCGTTTTTTAAGTCCTGCCTAGATAAGCGCTGGCCGCGTCCTAACAGAGGCGGGCCCGATGCTCAACGTCGCTGCCGCGTAAACCAGATGCTGACCCCGACAAGCGCCGCAAAACCCAGCGGAAAATAGAGCCGAACGCCAAGCACCACGAACTGGTAGAGCGCGGTCAGCATGGTGAAGGCGAATTCGAACGCCCAGGTCAGCGTGAATGCCGGCGCATGCCACTCGGCATAATAGGAGCGATATTGCAGCGCGAACAGGCCGCCGGTGAAGGCGAGCGTTGCCGCCAGAAGCCACACGAATGCCGCGGCGAAGGCTGTTTCCCATTGACGGCCGCGAGAAGCCAGCCTGGCCAGCGTCAACCCAACCGGAAACGCAAGCATTCCGCCAAGAACATAAAGTAGCGCGACGAAACGGATTCTGTCGGGTGTCTCCCAGCCGGCCAGCAGAAGGCTTGCCAGCGCGCTCGCACCCATGGCGGCGCCCCAGAGCAAAGTTCCGACAACAGCCTCGCTTGCCGACGGAACGGCGGCATGCAACCGGTCCGTGACACCGCGGCGCAAGGGAACCTGCTGCAGCGGCGTCATGAGCGGCGAGCTCTGTCGCGCGTCTGGTGACCGGGCAGGCTGGGCGTCATCGGCATGACATCTGTCTCATGGACGTCATGCCTATCACGCCAGGGTGAACGAGACGTGCCGCGCGATGCATCCAATCCGGCGTTCATTTGTTATTGTCGGCCGCCTCGCATCCGAAAGGGCAAATCGCCATCCAGCGGAGAACCAGCATGAACACCAACATCAGCAAGATACGCGGACAAATGGAAGTGATCGGCGCCGACGGCGTCCATATCGGTACCGTCGACAAGGTCGAGGGCGACCGGATCAAGCTGACCAAGGCCGACAGCGGCATGGGCTCGCACAAGGGCCATCACCACTACATTTCGCTTGCGCTTGTCGCGGAGATCGACGGGCAGAAGGTATGGCTCTCCGCGAATTCGGATGTCGCCGTCACCTTCGAGGAAGAGAAATCCGATCCGACCTGATCTTTGTTTTTTGCGCAATTCCGGACGAAATCTTTTCTGGAATTGCGTCAGTCAACGAGAAGACCACACGGGAAACAAGTCGCCGTCGGCGGGTGTCGCGGCGTGGACGCCGCGGCTGATCGCGCGTGCCATGGTCGCGCCGGCCGCCGCGAACAGATCGATCGCGGCATCGGCGCCGAGCTCGATGCCGCTCCTGCCTGTCGCCAGCGCAAACACCAGATCGCCGTCCGCCGGCGTATGCGTCGGCCAGATGGCGCGGGCGAAGCCGTCATGCGCCGAAATCGCCAGCCGCTTGGCCGCGGCCTTGGTGAGCACGGCGTCGGTGGCGATGACGGCGATGGTGGTGCTGCCGGCTTCCTCATGTCCGCCGACACGCCTGTCGCGGTATTTCAGCAGGATCTTCCTGGCGTCTTCGGGCAGTGGATCGGGATAACCCAGTCCGCCGAACTCGTCGCCGATTTCGAAGGGTGCCGCCCAGAAATGGCGGCCGCGGCCGACCGTCACCGAGCCGGTGGGGTTGACGGCGGCAAGCGCGCCGATGGTGACGCCGCTGTCGAGCACGGTCGAGGCCGAACCCAGGCCGCCTTTCAGCCCGAAGGTCAGCGCGCCGGTGCCGGCGCCAGCCGTGCCGATTTGGAAATCCACTGTCGCCGCCTGCACGGCCTCATAGCCGAGCTCGCGATAGGGCGGATAACGGCCCCACTCCTTGTCACCGCCATTGCGCAGGTCGAACAGGATCGCGGCCGGCACGATCGGCACGCGGAAGCCGCCCACCTCGACGCCGATGTTCTCCTCGCGCAGCGCCGCCTGCACGCCGGAGGCGGCGTCGAGGCCGAAGGCGGAGCCGCCGGACAGGACGACGGCATGGATCGTCGCGATCGAATTCTGCGGCTCGAGCAGGTCTGTCTCGCGCGTGCCCGGCGCGCCGCCAAGCACCTGGAAGCCGGCCACGGCAGGCTCATCGCACAGCACAACCGTGACCCCGGATTTCAGCCTGGCGTCGGCGGCGTTGCCGACGCTGAGGCCGGCAACGTCGGTGATCAGGTTGCGCGGCCCGGTGCGGAACATCACTTGTCCTCCAGCGGTACGAAATGCGTGCCGTCGAAGCGGAAGACGCGGAACGGGTTCTGGCCGAGATCGCCCTTTTCATCGAAGCGAATGGTGCCGATCGCGGTGGTGAAATCATGGCCGGTCAGCGCCTGGCCAAGCGGCTGGCCGGAGCTTTCCGCGCCGGTCAGCGCGACCTTGGCAACCTCGACCGCCGCATAGGCCGGCAGCGTGTAGCCGTCCGGCACGACGTTCTTCGCGGCGAAAGCCTGCATCACCTTGGGATCGGCGACCTCCGACCATTCCGGTGGGGCGACCATCAGCGTGCCGACGGCGTAGGGCACATCGCCCGGCGGCGTGCGCAGGTTCTCGCCGCCGGCAAAGGTGATGCCGGCATCGAGCTGCGCGGCATCACGGCCCATGATCGCGATGTCGTCGCCGTCGCCGCCGGCGAACACCTTTGTCGCGCCGGCCTTCTTCAGCCGGCCGACCAGCCCGATCTGGTTGTCGAGCTGCGGCCGGAACGTGTCGACGAAGACGGGTTTCAGCGCCGCCTGCTCGGCCGCGGCGCGAAACGTCTCGGCCATCTCGCGGCCATAGATGGTGCCGTCATCGACGATGGCGAACAGGTCGTCGCGCCAGAGCTGCGTGAGCTTGGCGGCAACCGCATTGCGCTCGTCGTCGCCGCGCGGGCCGAGCCGGTAGACCAGCCAACCGGTCTTGGCGCGCCGATCGGTCAGGCTTTCGGTGCGCACACCGACCGTGATGACCGGGATGTTGGCATCCTTGAGGATCGGCAGCGCGGCCTCGATCGCCTCCGTGCAGAGGAAGCCCACCACGACGTTGACCTTGGCGTCGACGAATCGCCTTGCCGCCGCGGCGCCGCCATCTGCGGTGCAGGCATCGTCGATGGCCTTGATCGAGATGCCGTTCGCCTCGGCCGCCAGACCGGCGCCGACCTCGATTTGCTTGCCGAGGATCGCCGACGGGCCGGAAAGCGGCGCGGCGACGCCGACCAGCGTCTCGGCGTCGGCGCTCGCGGCCAGCGACAGCCAGAGCAGCGCGGCTGATGTCGTCGTGAGAAGACGCATTCGGGCTAAGAGGTCCTCCATGCCGGGGAATACAGTCCCGGCACTATTTCAAGAAATGCCTAAAGGCTGGCTAAGCGCCGCGCAACACGCGAATTTGCGGATTGCAGTCAAGCACTTCGCTCGTGCTATGCAACTTGTGGCGTGCAATATGCCGCCATATATAACGAACTGGTTCCGACAGGTGGATTATCGGGTGCTGAAGATCAATGATATCGGGCCGCAGCACTATCGCGATGCGATGGCGCATTTTGCCGGCCATGTGCATGTGGTGACGACGGACGGGCCCGGCGGCAAAAGAGGCGCGACGGTGATCGCCGCCTGTTCGGTCTCGGACACGCCGCCGACAGTGCTGGTCTGTCTCAACCGCGAAAACGCCAAGAACGAGGCTTTCGTCAAGAACGGCAAGTTCGCGTTGAACACGCTCGCCTCGGACCAGGAAGCCGTCTCGGTCGGCTTTTCCGGCGTAACCGGCCTGCCGGCGGAGGAGCGCTTCGCGCTTGCCGAATGGGATGTGATCTCGACCGGCGCGCCAACGCTGAAGGGCGCCCTTGCCGTGTTCGACTGCGAGATCATCGATGCCAAGGACCTTGCCACCCACCGTGTGCTTTTTGGCAAGGTGACAGGTCTGCGCATCGGCGATAATTTGCGGCCGCTGATCTACCACAACCGCGGCTACCATTTTCTTTGAAACGGCCATTTTCCTGAAACGGATTGGCGGGATCCACGGAGACAAGATGACCGCGCCGCGCCCCGCGCCGAAATCGATCGACGAAACGCTCGATCTTTTGACCGGCGCGGACTATGTCGCCGACCGCTCGCTGGCGACGGTGCTGTTTTTATCGCTGCGCATGAAGCGGCCGCTGTTCCTCGAAGGCGAGGCGGGCGTCGGCAAGACCGAGATCGCCAAGGTGCTGGCCGACGCGCTCGGCCGCCGGCTGATCCGCCTGCAATGCTATGAGGGGCTCGACGTCTCCTCGGCCGTCTATGAGTGGAATTATGCCGCGCAGATGATCGAGATCCGCATGGAGGAGGCGGCAGGCAAGGTCGTGCGCTCCGACATGGAGCGCAACGTCTTTTCCGAGAAATACCTGATCCGCCGTCCGGTGCTCGATGCGCTGACCGGCAAGGCGGGTGCGGCGCCGGTGTTCCTGATCGACGAGCTGGACCGTACGGACGAAGCGTTCGAGGCGTTCCTGCTCGAGATCCTGTCGGATTTCCAGGTGACCGTCCCGGAGCTGGGCACGATCAAGGCGGAAGAGCCGCCGATCGTCATCATCACCACCAACCGCACGCGTGAGATCCATGACGCGCTGAAGCGTCGCTGCCTCTATCATTGGGTCGACTATCCGAACGCCGAGCGCGAGCTGGAGATCGTTCGCCGCAAGGTGCCGCAGGCGAACCGCCGGCTGTCGGCGGAGGTCGTGTCCTTCATCCAGAAGCTGCGCCAGGTCGAGCTGTTCAAGGCGCCCGGTGTCGCCGAAACCATCGATTGGGCCGGCGCGCTGACCGAACTCGACAAGGTGGCGCTCGATCCGGAAACCGTATCCGATACGATCGGCGTGCTTTTGAAATACCAGGACGACATCGCCCGTATCGGCGAGGGCGAGGGCCGGCGCATCCTCAATGAGGTGAAGGCCGAGCTTTCGGCGGCGGAGTAGGCGCGATGCCGTCGCCGCGTCCGGAACCCAGAGAAGCGACGGCGGACGGGCGTATCGCCGACAACATCGTCTATTTCGCCCGAGCGCTGCGCAAGGCCGGCATGCGCGTCGGCCCGGCCTCGGTGAAGGACGCTATCGAAGCGGTGCTCGCCGCAGGCATAGGCTCGCGCGACGATTTCTACTGGACGCTGCATGCGGTGCTCGTCTCGCGGCACGAGGATCATCCCGTCTTCGACGAGGCCTTCCGCCTGTTCTGGAAATCGCGCGAGCTGATCGAGAAATTGCTGGCGATGTTTTCGCCGGTCGCGCCGGACAACGCTGAGAAGCAGAAGCCACGGGCGGCCGAGAATCGCGTCAGCCAGGCGATGTTCGAAGGCCACCAGAAAAACCAGCCGGTCCGGGAAGTGCCGGAAATCGAGGTCGACGCGCGCCTCACTTTTTCCGGCAACGAGGTGCTGCGCGGCAAGGATTTCGCGCAGATGGATGCGGCCGAGATGGCCAAAGCCAAAAAGGCGATCGCGGCCTTGCGCTTGCCATTCGATCTGATCCGCACGCGGCGCTTCAATCCCGACGCTCAGGGGCGCCGCATCGATCCGCGCGCCATGATGCGCTCGGCCGCCCGCACCGGCGGTGAGCTTATCCTGCCAAAATTCCGGTCGCCGCGCGAAGTGCATCCGCCGCTGGTCGTGCTGGCCGACATTTCCGGCTCGATGAGCCAGTACACGCGCATCTTCCTGCATTTCCTGCACGCGTTGACGGAAAAGCGCCGCCGCGTGCATGCTTTCGTCTTCGGCACGCGGCTGACCAATTTGACCCGCCAGATGCGCCATCGCGATCCCGACGAGGCGCTGGCCGAATGCTCGGCGGCGGTGAAGGACTGGTCGGGCGGCACCCGCATCGGCGACACGCTAGCCGAGTTCAACCGGCTGTGGTCGCGGCGCGTGCTCGGGCAGGGCGCCGTGGTGCTTCTCATCACCGATGGGCTCGAGCGCGATGACGTCACCGGCCTCTCGGAGGAGATGGAGCGGCTGCACAAATCCTGCCGGCGGCTGGTCTGGCTCAATCCGCTGTTGCGCTTCGACGGCTTCGAGGCGCGCGCCCGGGGCGTCAAGGCGATGCTGCCGCATGTCGACGAGTTCCGGGCGGTGCACAATCTCGATGCGCTGGCCGATCTTTGCGCCTCGCTCGACCAGCGGCCGGCGGCTTCGGTCGATCCGCGCCACTGGCTGCAAACTGGCGCGAGGCAGGCCGCGTAGCCATATGTCCCGCAGCCATATATTTCTGAGGATGTTCCTCGTGAGGGAAACTAAAGTTTCCGTAGGGAAAACCAAAATTTCCCTCGAAAAACAGACTTTGTGAGAAGCGACGATGGATGAGAGCATTTATCTCGATGAAGCCCGCGATCCCCTGATCATCGCGGAAGGCTGGATGAAGGACGGCAAGGATGTCGCCATCGCGACCGTGGTCGAGACCTGGGGTTCGGCGCCACGTCCGGTCGGCAGCCACCTGGTCATCGACGCCGAGGGGAATTTCCATGGCTCGGTCTCCGGCGGCTGCGTCGAGGGCGCCGTGGTGACCGAGGCGATCGACGTCATCGGCTCGGGCAAGGCCAGGATGCTGGAGTTCGGCGTCGCCGACGAGACCGCCTGGCAGGTCGGCCTTTCCTGCGGCGGCCGCATCAAGGTCTATGTCGAAAGGCTGGGCTGACCATCGTGGATCCGTATGTCCTGAAGACACTCAACGAAGAGCGCCGCGCCCGGCGGGCCGCGGTGCTCGTCACCGACCTTGGCGACGGCCGCGACCGCATCGTGCGCGAGGGCGACCATGTTGCGGGCGATCTCGGGGCGGCAATCGCCAATGCGTTCCGCACCGGCAATTCGCGGTCGGTGGAGGCGGAGGGGCGGAGCTTCTTTCTCAATGCCCATCTGCCGCGCCCGCGCCTCGTGGTGATCGGCGCGGTGCACATCAGCCAGGCGCTGGCGCCGATGGCCAGGATCGCCGGCTATCCCGTCGAGATCATCGACCCGCGCACCGCCTTCGCCACCCCGGAACGCTTTCCCGACGTCGCGCTGCATGCCGAATGGCCGGAAGATGTGCTCAAGCGCGCGCCGCTCGACAGCTACACCGCGCTTGCCGCCGTCACCCACGATCCGAAGATCGACGATTTCGCGCTGAAGGCGGCGCTCGACGCCCGATGCTTCTATGTCGGGGCGCTCGGCAGCCGCAAGACCCACGCCAAGCGCGTCGAACGCCTGCTGGCGCTCGGTGCCGGCGCTGACCAGATCGCCCGCATCCACGCGCCGATCGGTCTCGATATCGGCGCCGCCAGTCCGGCTGAGATCGCCGTCGCCGTGCTTGCGCAGACGATCCACGCCTTCCGCTCGCGCGGTCTCGAAGCAAAAGGCGCCGTGGCGTGAAATTCGGACCGGTTCCGATCGATGAGGCGGAAGGGGCAGTGCTGGCGCACGCGACCGCCGCCGGTGAAAAACGGTTCCGCAAGGCACACCGCCTAAGCCGTGAGGACATCGCGGCGCTCAAAGCCGCGGGCGTGGCCGAAGTCGTCGCCGCGGTGCTTGCCGAGGACGATCTCGGCGAGGATGCCGCCGCAGCGAGGATCGCCGCCGCCATGAGCCACCGCAACATCGAGGTGAAGCCGGCCGCGACCGGACGGGTGAACCTGCATGCAGGGGCCTCCGGCGTCTTTACCGTCGACGCCGGGATGATCGACGCCATCAATGCCGTCGATCCGGCCATCACCATCGCGACGCTGCCGCAGCACGCGCCGGTCGAGAAGGGCCAGATGGTTGCGACGGTGAAGATCATCCCCTTTGCCGTCGCCGCAAGCCTGGTGGATAGCGTGGCGAGGATCTGCGCCGGCCGCGAGATCTTTGCCGTCAATGCCTATCGCCCCATCACTGTCGGCGTCATCCAGACGGTGCTTCCCGGCATCAAGCCGAGCGTGCTCGACAAGACGTTGCGCGTCACCGAGGCGCGGCTGGCGCGCTCCGGCGGCCGGCTGACGGCCGAGCGGCGCACGCCGCATGAGGTTGCGCCCGTGGCGGCGGCCGCGACGGCGCTGGCGCGCGACAACGACATGGTGGTGATCTTCGGGGCATCGGCGATGAGCGACTTCGCCGATGTCGTGCCGGCCGCGATCGAGCGCGCAGGCGGTACCGTCGTTCGCGCGGGCATGCCGGTCGATCCCGGCAACCTGCTGGTGCTCGGAACGCTCGACGGCAAGCGCGTCGTCGGCGCGCCGGGCTGCGCGCGCAGCCCGAAGGAGAACGGCTTCGACTGGGTGCTCGATCGCCTGGTTGCCGGGCTCGAAGTCACCGCGGGCGATATTGCCGGCATGGGCGTCGGCGGGCTGTTGATGGAAATCCCGACCAGGCCGCAGCCGCGCGAGCCGGCGCCGCAGCCGGCAAGATCGGCGCTGAAAGTCGATATCGTGCTTCTGGCTGCCGGCCGTTCGAGCCGCATGGGCGGCCCGAACAAGCTTCTGGCGCTGTTCGACGGCGAGCCGCTGGTGCGGCGCACCGCCGGGCGGGCGCTGGGCTCGAAGGCCGCCGGCACCATTGTCGTCACCGGCCATCAGCGTGAGCGCGTGCGTTCGGCGCTTGGCGGACTCGAGGTGAAACTCGCCGACAATCCGGACTTCGCCGACGGCTTGGCCTCGTCGTTGAAGGCAGGCATTGCGCAGGTCGCGCCCGATGCGGCAGGCGCCATGATCGTGCTTGGCGACATGCCAGGCGTTTCGTCGACAGATCTCGACAGTCTGATCGATGCGTTCCGCCGCTCCGGCGGTCACGCCGTGGTGCGCGCCTCGCACCAGGGCAAGCGCGGCAATCCGGTGCTTTTGCCGAGATCGCTCTTCGCGGCCGTCGCGCAACTCGAGGGCGATACAGGCGCGCGCCACCTGGTCGAGGCCGAGGGGCTCGACGTCATCGATGTCGAGATCGGGCAGGGCGCCTCAATCGATGTCGACACGCGCGAGGCGCTGGAAGGGGCGGGCGGCGTTCTGCAGGATTGACAAAGCCGAGCCGAATTTCGCATGCCTCTCGGCATGTGTTTCCGCTTCCGACGTCTCTTCGCCCTGATCACCGCAACAGCGCTTTCCCTCTCCGCTGCCGAGGGGCAGACGCTGTCGCTGAAGCCGTTCAAGGACGACCTCTTCGCCTATCCGCCAGCGCTCTCGACCGGCGACAATGGCGCCTATACCGTGCTGGACTATCACGAGATGCGCGACATCAACCAGCGCGACGAGGTGCCGGAAAAGCGCGTGCGTGCGCAATACACCGACCCGGGTGTGCGCAAGGTGCAGCAGGACCTCATGCTGAAGACCGATGCCGGCGATATCAGGCATGTCGCGGTCGGCAGGACGGAAGGCGCTTCCATCATCGTGCTCTACCTGCACGGCCAGGGCGGCAGCCGCAAGCAAGGCGTCGACGACTTCACCTTCGGCGGCAATTTCAACCGCATCAAGAACCTGATGGCCGGCAATAATGGGCTCTATCTTTCGCCCGATTTCCCCGATTTCGGCGACAAGGGCGCGGCGCAGGTCGCGGCGCTCATCGATCACTATGCCCAACAATCGCCGGGCGCGAAAATTTTCGTCGCCTGCGGCTCTATGGGCGGCATGATCTGCTGGAAGCTGGCGGATCGAAAGGACACTGGCGGCCGCATCAACGGCCTGCTGCTGCTGGGTTCATTATGGGACGACAGCTTCCTCACCAGCCCGGCCTTCAAGCGCCGCGTCCCGGTGTTCTTCGGCCAAGGCAGCCATGACGTGGTCTTCCCGGTAGAGAAGCAGGAAGCCTTCTTTCGTTCGATCCTGGCCAGGAAGTCCTACCCGACCCGCTTCGTACGCTTCGAGACCGGCACGCACGGCACGCCGATCCGCATGGTCGACTGGCGCGGCACGCTGAACTGGATGCTGACGAAGGCGCCCTGATCAGCGAATCCGTGTTCAAGGGGCAGTGTTGTAGTCGATGATCGTCTGCGGATTCATTTCGCCGTCATAGGATGCATCGACGTCATACTGGACGAGCGAGAAATCGCCGTTGCGGAACAGATAGGTTCCCGATGACGAGGCATCTCCCACGCCGCGCCATTTGTCGGATGTGGTGATGGTTTTGGTGTTGTCGTCATAGTCCGAGTTGGTCGCCCAGCCGCTGGTCTTGAACCCAACGATGTGGATCGACTCGACCTTGCCCTCGCTGTTGTTGTTCTCGTAGCGGATGTCGAGATCCGGCTCGGTGAACTGCAGCTGGGTCACGCCGTTGACGTCATCGGCGATGTAGTAGACTGCCGTCTCGTTGTAGGCGGCCATCGAGCAGAAGAAGCGGAACAGCCGCGTCTCGCGCTCCGGGTCGCTGGGCTGGGCGTCCTTGTCCTTGTAGTGGATGGAATGAGCCTCGGGCTCGCCGATCGGCTTGCCGTCCGGGCTTTGCTTGTCGCACTGGCCGCCATAGGTGGCTAGGAACGCCTTCTTGGCCTGTTCCAGCGCCTCGTCCTTCTTCGGCGGCGGCGGACCGTCGCCGCAGCTTGCCGGCACGGCGCTGTCGAAATCCTCGGTCGACGGCTTCAGCGCGCCCTTGTCGATGAAGATCGGCTGGAAGGGCGGCTCCTGGATCTGCGCGTTGACCTGGCGAAGCGTGTAGCAGCCGGCGAAAACCTTGGCCTCGCCCTTCTTGTCGGTCGCCTGGATGGCGACAGGCACGCTGTAATAGATGCTGCCGGCCGCCCCTTCGTCCGAAACGGCGCCGGTCTTGACGTCGACGCTGTCGGTTCCGTCGTAACCCTTGACAAAGGCGTTGAAGTCCTTAGCCGGCTTTGTATCGCCGAAATAGCCCCACGCGCGGGCGAATTCGTGGCGGTTGATGGCGCTGTAGAGCGAACGGACGACCGCATCGGCTGTTGATCGGTCATCGATATAGGGCGCATCGGCCGCGGCCGCGGACTGCGTGAAGCCGGCCAGTGAGAAAAAGACAGTCGCTGCGAAAGTGGCTCTTTTCATCGAATCCTCCGCTCGGTAACGAAAATACTACCATGGCGATTGCGGCGGCGCGGTGACGCCATGGGCAGGGCCGCTTGAAGAATCGTGGCGGGAGGCGCTAGGTCACGGGCCGCGGCGCTGGGGCCGCGTGGGAGATTGCCCATGACCATTTCCATGTACGACATATCGGTGGGCGTGTTTTCCGCCAGGCTGAAGGCGCTGGCCAGCGTCCTGACGGCGGCGGAGCAGAATGCCGGCGAACGCAAGATCGATCCGCAGGTGTTCCTCACCGCGCGGCTGGCGCCCGACATGTTCGCGCTGACCAGGCAGGTCCAGATCGCCACCGACCATGCCAAGGGCGCGCCGTCGCGGCTGGCCGGCCGCGAGGTGCCGAAATACGAGGACAATGAAGCGAGCTTTGCCGAACTGCAGGCCCGGATCACCAAGACGCTCGATCATCTGGCGACGTTTACTGCGGCCGATCTGGAGGGATCGGAAGACAGGACGGTTGAACTGAGGCTCGGCGGCCGCGAAGCTACGTTGCCCGGCCTGCAGTACCTGCTGCATGTGGCGACGCCGAATTTCTACTTCCACGTCACAACCGCCTACGACATCCTGCGCCACAACGGCGTGCCGCTCGGCAAGCAGACATTCCTCGGAAATCGCTGATTTTTGAATGGCTTGGAGGTTTCCCGACATCCCGGGAAACCTCTCTGGTTCAGCTCAGCGGATCGACATTTCGCGCGCGATGCGCGGAAAATCGGCCGGCTTGATGCCGATGTCGGCGCGGTCCGCATTGCTCATCGCGTTCAGAAGCGCGAGCGCCGAGCGGTAGCGCTGGTGTTCCTGCGGCCTCGGCCTAGCGAACATTTCAGTGAAGAACCCCATGACTCAGTTGCCCCTGTTGGTCCTCCCGGCACCAAGATATAGGCGATTTGTTAAAATTGTGCAGTGCAGCAATTGCATGGCTGCCATGTCCACACGAAATTTTTTCCGCCACAATCGATTTTCTGTGAAACTTTCCGGCGGGCTTGAACGTAGGCACGGTGCCGGCTCATGGCTGGCTTTTTCCTCGCCACTCCTGGCGACCTTGCCGGACTGCACGAAAATGCAGTCCGGCTTTTTGTTATCCGAAAGTCGCCCCGCCGGGGCGGAAAAGCCGGCAATTGTCAACATCGCCAGCATTCATTTTTAACGAGAGCGCCCTATGTTCGGGGCATCAATGCATGCCGTCACCATGGGGGGAGGCTGAGATCGGCACCGGGAACAAGCTCGATTTCGCTTCGTTGCTCGACGACCTGATCGTCGCCTCGGAGAAAGGCGAGGAAGAGGGCGCCCGGCCGTCTATCCCGTTCGACTATCTGTCCGTGGCCGATGAGCTGCATTCCGGCCGCATCAAGGTTGCGGGCGAGAGCGTCGCCGCCGAATACCGCGAGCAAGGCGCCGATCTTGCGGCCGAGTTCGCGGCACTGCTCGACCAAGCGAAACTGGCGCTGGCCGGCGAAGAGCACCGGCCGGAGGAAAAGCTGCCGCCGATCGATCCCGAAGCGATCGCCGGCGAGCTCGGCCTCGACCGCCCGGCCAAGAACGCCGATTTCGGTCGCATCCGCCGCAACTTCGCCTTCGCCAACCATCCGGATCGCGTCGCGCCGCATCTGCGCCAGCGCGCCATGATCCGCATGCAGGTGGCCAATATGCTGATCGACGAGGCCAAGCGGCGGGCTTTGGCCGGGGTGAGGCGGTAGTTCCTCCATCAGGTTCGCTTCGGCAACCCATCGCAAGCCATCGAGATTGGCTGGAGCCTCGCCAATGTTCGTCATCCTTGGGCGTAGCGACGCGAAGCGGAGCGCACACCCAAGAATCCATGCCGTGACCTTCAATGTAGAGTGCAACGGTGCAGAATTCTGTAATCGCTGCAACGCCTTAGCGTAACGGAATGGATTCCAGGGTCTGCACGCGTCGCTTCGCTCCTTGCTCCGCCCTAGAATGACGAACTGACTGACGCTTCGGCCAATCTCGAAACTGGGCGACTTTGCAAAACACAAGCGTTTTGCTCTATGTTCAATCTCCTCCCCGCGCTGTCCGCGCAAACCTCCCGCCGGAGAAACCCCATGCATAAACGCCGCCTCGGTCGGACCGATCTCCTTGTTTCGCAAATCTGCCTCGGCTCGATGACCTGGGGCCAGCAGAACACCGAGGCCGAAGGCCATGCGCAGATGGATCTGGCGTTCTCGCGCGGCGTGAATTTCATCGACACGGCCGAGCTTTACCCGATCCCGCCCAAGGCGGAGACGCAAGGGCGCACCGAGAAGACCATTGGCAGCTGGATGAAGGCCAACGGCAACCGCGATAAGGTCATCCTTGCCTCGAAAGTGGTCGGCCGCACGGCCAATACATGGTTCCGCGGCGATCGTCCGTCGAAGCTGGTGCGCGCCGACATTTTCGACGCGGTCGAAAAATCGCTGGCCAAGCTCGGCACCGACTATATCGACCTCTACCAGATCCACTGGCCGGACCGGGATATTCCGTGGGGCTCGAATCCGACGCGCGTCGGAGCGGTGGCGCGGCGCGCGGATGCGGCAGACGCTCCGGGAGACGAGACGCCGATTGCCGAGACACTGGCTGTCTTCGAGGAACTGGTGAAGGCAGGCAAGATTCGCCATCTCGGCCTCTCGAATGAAAGCTCCTGGGGCGTGATGCGTTTCGTCTTCGAAGCCGAGAAGGGTTCCGGCCCGCGCGTCGCCTCGCTGCAGAACGCCTATAGTCTCGTCAACCGCACTTTCGAGGTGAACCTTGCCGAGGTCTGCGAGCGCGAGGAGATCGCGTTTCTCCCCTATTCGCCCCTGGCGCAGGGCTATCTCACCGGCAAATACAATCATGGCGCGCGACCGCAAGGTTCCCGCTCGCAGCTCTTCAACCGCGGCCAGCGCTACGAAACGCCGAATGCGGCGGAAGTGCTGCTCGAATACACCGAGCTGGCGCGCTCCTTCGGCCTGGAGCCAGCGCTCTTCGCCAACGCCTATGTGGCGAGCCGGCCCTTCGTGACCGCGAACATCGTCGGCGCGACCACCATCGCGCAGCTCGAGATGGCGCTTTCTTCGGTCGATGTCAGCTGGACGGAAGAAATGCAGAAGGCTGTCGACGCCATCCACCAGCGTGTCGGCAATCCATGTCCGTGACCGGTTATCGCCGATAAAAGACGAATCGTTGAGAAAAAACAGGGGGATGGAGACGATGGCAGATTTTCCGATCGAGGCCGTGCGCGGCAGATTTCCGGCGCTTTCGCTGGCCGATGACGGGCTCCGGCGCATCTATCTCGACAATCCCGCCGGCACGCAGGTGCCGCTGACGGTGGCGGACGCGGTGTCGCGCTGCCTGCTTTCGACCAACGCCAATTTGGGCGGGTTCTTTGAGACCACGGTTGCGGCCCAAAAGGTGGTCGATGGGGCGCATGCCGCAATGGCCGATTTCCTCAATGCCGCAAGCGTCGCGGAGATCGTCATCGGCGCCAACATGACGACGCTGACCTACCACATGTCGCGCACGCTCGGCCGGACGATGAAGCCGGGCGACGAGATCATCGTCACGCGCATGGATCACGAGGGCAATGTCTCGCCCTGGCTGCAGCTTGCCGAGGATCTCGGCCTTGTGGTGCGCGTCCTGCCGTTCGACGAGCGGAGCTGGCAGGTGGAGGAAGCGGCGCTCAAGGCGCTGCTTTCGGACAAGACACGCCTCGTCGCGCTGAACTATGCCTCGAACCTCACCGGCTCGATCAACCGGGTGAAGGCGCTCACGGCGGCAGCCAAACAAGCCGGCGCGCTGGTCTATGTCGATGCCGTGCAATTCGCGCCGCATGGACTGGTCGACGTGCAGAAGCTCGGCTGCGATTTCCTGATCTGCTCGGCCTATAAATTCTTCGGGCCGCATATGGGCATATTGTGGGGCCGCCGCGACGTCATCGATGCGCTGAAACCCTACAAATGCCGCTGCTCTTCAAACATCCTGCCGGAGCGGTTCGAGCTTGGCACGCCGCAGATCGAGCTGATGGCCGGGCTGATGGCGACAATCGACTATTTCGCCGATCTTGGCGCAGCCGCCGGCGAGGGCGGCTCGCGCCGGGAGCGGATCGCCAAGGCGTTCGAGGTCTCGATCGCTTACGAGAACGCGCTGGCCCGGCAATTGATCGAAGGCCTGTCCGACATCGAAGGCCTGATCATCCACGGCATCACCGATCCGGAACGGCTTGCCGAGCGGGTGCCGACCATTTCCTTCACCGTCGAAGGCATCGGGCCGGAAACGATCGTGCGGCAGATGAATGCCGAAAACATCTTCCTGTGGTCAGGCCACAATTATGCGTGGGAGGTCGTCCACCAGCTCGGCATACCCGCCGAGCAGGGCGTCGTGCGCATCGGCATTGCGCATTACAACACGGCCGCCGAGATCGAGGAGACGTTGGAAAGCGTGCATCGCGTGATCGCGATGCTGAGGCAGGAACGTTGCTGAGTTAGTCCTTCTTGCCGCCGAAACCGGTCAGGAAAGCGGCGAGGTTGTCGCCGAGCGCATTGCAGAGATAGCCGCCTTCCTGGACGATCACCGTCGGCAGGCCAAGTCCGGCAATCGCTTCGCCGATGCGCGAGAAGCCCGGCGTCGTCACCGACAGGCCGCCGAACGGATCGCCCTCGAAAGCGTCGAGGCCGAGCGCAACGACCAGCGCTTCCGGCGCGCAGGCGCGGATGCGCTGGAAGGCCGTCGCCAGCGCTTCGAGAAAGGCCGCGTCGCCGGACTTGCGCGGCAGCGGCAGGTTGAGATTGTAGCCGAGGCCAGGACCTTCGCCGCGCTCGTCGGCATGTCCCCAGAAGAACGGATAGAAGCGCACCGGATCGGCGTGCAGCGAGACGGTGAGCACGTCGGTCCGGGCGTAGAAGATGCCCTGGGTGCCGTTGCCGTGGTGCAAATCGACATCGAGGATGGCGACGCGGGCGGAACTCTTCCGCAGAACCTGCGCGGCGACGGCCGAATTGTTGATGAAGCAGAAGCCGCCGGCGACATCGGCGAAGGCATGATGGCCGGGCGGGCGGCAAAGCGCGTAGGCCGACGGTGCGCCGGCCATAACCGCTTCGGCTGCCTCCACCGCGCTCCAGGCGCTCCACAGGGCGCTGTTCCAGGTCTCGGCCGAGATGGGGCAAGCGGTGTCGGCCATGTGGTAGCCGGCCTGGCCGACCGCCGAGGCCGGATAGGAGCCGTTTCGGGCGATCGGATGGATGTTCGGGATCACCTCCGCCGAGGCGCCTTCGATGCGCTGCCAGCGCGTGAAAATGTGCTTGAGGAAGTCTAGATATTCAGGCGTATGCACCGCCGCGATCGGCCCAAGTCCATGATTCCCTGGGCGTTCGACCGTCAAACCGGCCGATATTGCGCCGGCTAACAATCTCTCGATCCGCTCCGGCTTTTCCGGATTGGGCTGCGGCGCGCCGCTGGAGAGGAAGGCCTTGGGATCGTGGCGTTTCTGCTCCTCGGCATAGAAGGCTTTCATCGTCATTCCTCCGGCGTGTCGGCAAAGGCGAAAAAGGCATCGCCGACGATCTTCTGCACCTGTTCGTAGCTCGACCAGCCGATGCCCAGTCTTTCGTAGAAGGCCTTGGCCGTTTCATTGTCGGTATCGACGGAGAGCCTCAGATAGACGCCGCCCGCCGCGCGACACTCCCTGGCCACGCGCCGAAGCAGTTTCTCGCCGATCCGGCGGCCGCGAAAGCGGTCCTCGACATAAAGGTCCTGCACATAGACGCCCGGCCGACCCATCCAGGTCGAGAAGATCGGGAAATGCAGGCAAAGCCCGGCGAACTCACCGCCGATCTCGGCGATCAAAGTCGAGAAGGCGGGGCTTGCGCCGAAGCCATAGCGGCGGAGGTCGTCCGGCGTCGAGGTGATTTCCTGATGCGCGCCGATATGGGTGCCGAGGCGCAGCAGGGCGGCGTGGATGGTTTCGACGTCGTCGATGGCGCCGGGGCGGATGACTGTTCTGGTGTCTTCCTGTCGCATTGTCAGGCCACGGATCCTGGCGGACCAAGGCCGGTCAGAAGATCATCAAGCTCGTCGATCCGGTCTTCCGAGAAGACACGAACGCCGTTCTCTTCGAGCAGCGCGGTGGTCGTGCCACGGCC
Source organism: Mesorhizobium sp. CNPSo 4661 (assembly GCF_057784215.1). Classification (NCBI taxonomy): domain Bacteria; kingdom Pseudomonadati; phylum Pseudomonadota; class Alphaproteobacteria; order Hyphomicrobiales; family Phyllobacteriaceae; genus Mesorhizobium; species Mesorhizobium sp. CNPSo 4661. The sequence continues at coordinate 142,074 of NZ_JBWGIO010000011.1, forward strand.
CGCCACGCGTTTTCCTGAAAAACTCCCATCGTAAACAAAGCTGCTGCCACAGGATGGGCTGCCGTCGGTCAGGACCGCAAAGCGGCAACCCGTTTCACGCGCCAGATCAAGCGCAAGCTGCCCGGCTTCAAGGTAAAGCTCAGTCACGTCCTTCCCGGTTTTCTCGATAACCTGGCCCTGTCCGTGCAGCACTGCATGGCCGTCGCCCGTGCCGCAAATCTCCGCTGGAGGGCGCGGCGTGGAGAAACCGGCCGCAACTTCGGGGCAGATTTGCACGAGCCGTCCTTCCGACTGCCACCGCGCGAGCACGGGATGACCGTCGAGCCTGTAGGAGCCGTTGTAGCGTACCTTGCTGCCAAGCAGGCAGGCCGAGACGAGCACCCTCTCCATTTCGGCGTTTCCTCCGCGACTGTCCACCACGGTGCACCACATTGCGCGATGGTCAGCCTTCCACCGGCAGGTCGAGCTCCTCCGCCAACGCCTGCAGCGAATCTCCGATGATGGCGATCATCTCACCGATCTGCTCTTTAGTGATGATCATCGGCGGCGCCACCATGAAATTGTCGCCGTCGACGCCGCCCTTGACCTTGCGGCCATAGATGATCAGGCCGCGCGCATAGGCTAGGTCAAGCAGGCGCTGCGTTGCCTTGCTGGCCGGGTCGATCGGCTTCAGCGTCTCCGGATCGGCGACCATTTCGGCGCCGGTGAGCAGGCCCTTTCCGCGCACGTCGGCGATGAAGGGGAAGCGCTTTTGCAAGCCTTTCAACTCCGCCATCAGCACGTCGCCCATCGCGGCTGCGTTGGCGATGAGATCGAGCCGGTCCATTTCGCCAAGCACGGCAAGGCCGGCGGCGCAGGCCAACGGATTGCCGGCATAGGTGTGGCCGTGCTGGAAGCCGCCCGAGGCAAGCAGCGGCTCGACCAGCCGCATCGGCGCGGCAAGAGCGCCGAGCGGCGCATAGCCCGAGCCCAGCCCTTTCGAGAGTGCTACGATGTCTGGCCTGCAATTCCAGTGATCGCCGCCAAGGAATTTGCCGGTTCTGCCGGCGCCGCTCATCACCTCGTCATGAATGAGGAGGATGCCGTAGCGGTCGCAGATTTCGCGGATGCGCGCATAGTAGCTGTCGGGCGCGACGAGGGCAGCCGTTGCCGCGCCGCCGATCGGCTCCATGATGAAAGCCAGCACGCTTTCCGGTCCTTCGGACTGGATCTTTTCCTCCAGCATATCGGCGTAACGGATACCGCGCTGCTCCATCGACAGGTTGTCGCGGTCGCGCCAGGCGGTCGGCGCCGGCACCGTCGGCATCACCCGCATCATCGGCGTGAAGGTTTCGGCCAGCGCATCGTCGCCGGTGATGGAAAGCGAGCCCAGCGTGCCGCCGTGATAGGAAGGGAAGCGGGTGATCACCTTCCAGCGCTTGGGCTGGCCGGTGGCGACCGCCCATTGGCGGGCGAGCTTGATGCAGGACTCAGTCGCTTCCGAGCCGCCGGAGACGAAGAAGATGCGGTCCATGCCCTCGGGGAGTTTTCCGGCCAGTTCCCGCGCCAGCTCTTCGGCGGGTTCGTTCTCGAAATGCAGCCGGTAGGCGAAGGTGGTCTTGTCCATCTGCCGCTTCATGGCGTCGAGCACGTTGCGGTTGGAATGGCCGATATTGGCGACCATCGGCCCGCTCGAACCGTCGATGAAGCGTCGGCCGTCCTTGGTCCAGAAATAGATGCCCTCGGCGCGATCGACGAGCGGCCGGCGCAGGCTGGACAGATAGAACAGATGCGACGGCGGCCGTACTTCGATTTCGGGCGAGGGCTTGGCTTGGGACTTCGACATGTCAGGACTTTCCGAGATAGCGATCGAGAACATTTCTGGTCACGCGTTCGACCATCGCGTCCTGCCTTAGCAGGCCGGCGACCCATTCGCAGCTTCCGGCGTGGAACACTTCGCCCTTGCCGCGCGGGAAATTGACGATCATGCCGTTGCCGCGCTTGACCTTGTCGAGATTGGCGTCGCTGGCCTCGCCGAACAAGGTCTCGGCGGTGAAGCGGCCGTCCTCGTCGGTGAGGAACTGGTCCTCGATCGGGATGTCGGCGCTTTCCTCGACCTGGCTCGCCATGCCGACGGCCAGCACTTGCAAGCCGTCCGGCGCGCCGCTGGTCGCGGTCGGGTAGGGCAGGCCGCCGCGGATCTCGAAATCGAGGCCGTCGACCTCATAGCCATAGACATGGCTGTCGGCGCCGAGCAGGTCGCCATAGTAGATGCCGGTGCCGGCGAAGGCCCAGTGGTCGGGCCGGTACACCGGGAAGCCGCGCACGCCGCGCGGCGCGCAGCCGCCCCAGCCGGCATAGACGCCCCGCGTCGCATTGAGGCCGAAGGTGGCGCTGCCCGGGCGTCCGATCTCGGGCGCCTCCCAGGAATTGGTGGCGCGGGTGATGTCGCCGCCGCGATATGCGGGGTCTTCGGCGCGCGCCTTGTATTTGTAGCAGACCTGGCGACGGCCCTCGTCCTCCAGCCTGGTCTGCCACATGAAATTGCCGGCGAAGCGCGCCGCGTGCCCGCCGCGGGTCACATAGGTGTCGACCGCGTCGCGCATCTCCCAGGTCCAGTATTCGTCATGTCCCACGAAGACGACACAGTCATAGCCGTCGAGGATTTCAGGCGAGAAATGCAGCTCGTGCTGGCTGACGAGATCGACCTGGTAGCCGGCGCGCTCGGCGAAGCGGAAGAAGTGGCTGTCATAGCTCGCCCAGCCTGAAGAGGCATATTTCTTCGAATGTCCGGTGGCGAAAGCCCATTCCATATGCGGATAGCGCGGTACGGTCTTCGGCGGCACCGCGACTTCCAGTGGCACGCGCGGCGCATCCTTGGGCAGCACAACGAAGCCGCGGCACCAGGGGCGCTGCGTCGACACCGTGGTCGCGTACTGGTCGCGGTTCGTGCCGGTAATGCCCTGATAGTGGTTGGAACCGCCCCAGGTGTTGTAGGCGAGCCATGTGCCGGTCGCCGCCACCTGCAGCAGGCGGCCAGCTTTTCGGCCGGGCGGGGGCGCGACGATGAAGAGGTGATGGCTGTGGAAGGGCTTGCCGTCCCGCCCATCGGCCGAAAGCGTCACGCGATAGGCGCCTGACGGCCAGTCGTCGCCGACCCGGAATTCGAACGACGCCTCCCAGCCGCAGCCTTCGACCGAGCATTGGTCGGGCGTGTCCTGCCAGCGCGCCGACAGGCCTGTCTTCTCGAAGACCCTGGTTTCGGGGGCGCCGTCGCGGACGATGGCGATGCTGAATTGCGGCCCGGTTGAACTGACGAAGAGCGTCACCGTCTCGCCCGGACGATAGGAAAAACGGTCGCTGTAGCACCAGATCTCGCCGCTTGGGCCATCCATTCCCGGCCATTCGTAATAGTGGCCGCGCACCGCTTCGCGGCGCTGCTCGGGCGTCAGCCCGAAATCGGGGAATTCGGTGGGCAGTTGCGTCAAGGAGCACCTGAGATCACGAGGCCGTCATTGAGACCATTGGCCGGCCAAGCGTCAAATGGAAAGCATCGGGCCAGCAGGCGCTTGCGCTTGGCGATATCCGGCAAACGGACTATTCAGCTTCAGGCGATGTTCCAATCGCGGGAGCCAACATGCTGCGTGTGCAAAAGGTCAAGGTCGACGACATCTACGTGCCGACGGCGCGGCGCAAGACGCTGCATCCCGAAACCGTGCGCCATCTCGCCGAAGATATCCTGGAGAACGGCATGAAGACGCCGATCCAGGTGCGCCACGACGGCAAGCGTCACATCCTGGTCGAAGGCCTGCACCGGCTGGAAGCGGCCAAATGGCTGGGCGAGACCGAGATCGACGCCTATCTCGTCCAGGCCAAGCGCCACTAATCCTTCGTTTCGCTCAAGAAGCCTTCGCCCGCCGTGGCTGGCGCAGGTGCCTGACGCCGCTCATCTCGACGAATTTCGTCGCCGTATCCCAGAGATAGTCGCCATAAAGGAAGGGCTCGAAAGGTTCGGCGCCGGCCAAAGGCAACGGCGTGATCTCGGCGTCTACGCGCGGCTCATAGAAGAAGGGGATCGAGAAGCGCGCTTTTCTCGGCGCGATCACCCGATGCATTGTCGCGCGCACCCGGCCAGCGGTCCAGCGCTCCAGCAGTTGGCCGAAATTGACGGCGAGCGTGCCATCGGCCGGCGGCACGTCGATCCACTCGCCGGCGAGGTTCTTGGCTTGCAGGCCTTCGACGCCGTCCTGCGCCAGCAAGGTGACGAAGCCGGAATCGGCATGCTCGCGGCCGATGATCGTGCGCGTCTCGCCTTTGTGCATCACTGAAAAGTCGGGGCCGGAGAGGTCGACGCTGCTGTTTGGATCGCGCAGCGGATAGCGGATCAGGCGCAATGTCGAGATGCCGCCTTCGAAATCGGCGTCGAAGACTGTCTCGGTAAGACCCAGCCCGCGCGCCACCGAGCGCAGCAGGGCGTTACCCACCGATTCCATGGCCTTGTAGTAACCGGCGGCGGCGGCGCGCCAGCCGGGCAGGATGTTCTCCGCGGGCAGCGGTGTCGCCTCGCAAAGCGGGTCGTTGGCATCGAGGCCTGCGGGGGCGGCCCGCGCATCGGCAATGTCCGGCCCCATGTCGATACCTTCCTTGTAGGAGACGGCAGTCGGCTGCAGCGGAAACCAGCCGCGATAGACGTTCTTTCGCGTGGGGTCGAAATTCCAGCGCAGGAGCCTCTGCTTTTCCGCCTCGGGCAGCGAAAAGATCGCCAGCAACCGCGCCCGGTTCTGCGGCGTCAGCCAGTCGTCGCCCGGGAAATCGCGGATCGCCATGAAGCCGATGCCGGAGGCCGCCGCCATGATTCTGGCGTCGGCCTGGTCGCGGGCGGGCGAGGGCGGACCGAACAAGGCTGCAATCGCAATTGTGTCGATGTCGGCCATCATTCTTCCTTCCGTCGGACACCGCAAGCAGGGCGTGGCGGCTGGCAATTGTCAATCGCAGGCGAGTCCCCGTTATTGGGCCACCACATCAGGGCGGCCGATCATAACCCATCAATGGTTTTTGATTGACGCTGTGATGCCCGGCGCTACCGTGCCGGCGTTCTCCAGTAACCGAGTGATTGTCATGACGAAATACCAGGGCGGGTGCCTGTGCGGCGCGGTGCGCTATCGTACGGAGGCGGAGCCGATCAATGAGCGCGTCTGCCACTGCCGGATCTGCCAGAAGGCGATCGGCGCCGCTTTCAACGCGCGGCTTCTGTTCCGCATCGACGACGTGACGATCGAAGGGCCGGTGGCGACGATCAATTCCACGCCCGACCTCCAGCGCGGCTTCTGTCCGGTGTGCGGCACGACGATGTTCTCACGCCGCGACGCAAGGGGCATTCTCGGCGTCACCTCCGGCTCGCTCGACGATCCGTCGCTGTTCAAGCCCGACATGCATTTCTGGACCGCCTCGAAGCAGTCCTGGGTGATGCTTGACGATGGCCTGCCGCAATATGAAGGCGCGCCGCCGGCGTAGCGCTTTACCTTCTCCCCTTGTGGGAGAAGGTGGCCGAGCGAAGCTCGGTCGGATGAGAGGTGTTCCAGCGGAGTGAGGCGCTGGCCTTCCCTGGAGCACCCCTCATCCGTTTCGGCGCTGCGCGCCGATCCACCTTCTCCCACAAGGGGAGAAGGAAGAGTGCCTGCACAAAAATTTCATCTTCGATTCACGAGATAGCCGGCAAAGCGTCATTGGCGGGCCATCATTGGCTGCCTATCTAAGCGCCATGCGGGAAGGCATCGAGGAGGCGACGGATGAGCGAGAGCATCAACACCCTGGACGAGCTTTTGAACGACCCGATGGTCCAGCTCGTAATGGCGCGCGACCGCGTGCGCCCGGCCGAGCTTCGCCTGCTTCTGGAAAAGGCTCGCGACAGGGCGGGCGAGGATTCCCGCATCGACCAGGCTTCGGTGCCGCCCGCCCATGTGGTGGCAAGAAGCTGCCTGAAGCAGTGGCTCTATCGCTGAGGCAGCCTTGGGACCGTCAGCTAGAATTCGCGGGTAAGTAACTGTAGTGGCTGCGCAAATAGGCGAGCCTGAAGCCGAGCCGGTCGTAGTTGCGATAGGCCGGTCCATCGCGGTCGGGGCGCGGCGCCTCGATGTCGGCGACAAACAGTTTCGCGCCGGCGGCGATGCCGTCGCGAATCAACCTTTCGCCAAGCATGGCATCAAGATCGAAGCTTGGGGCCATGATCCCCGGCACCGGCGCGTCGATGCCGCTCCAAGCGGCGCCGTCTGGGCCGATGAAGAGCGAGCGCACCGCCTCCACGGCGCCTCTGCGTCTTAGCATGTAGTGATGCCAGCCCCTGCGGCCGACGAGCGCGGTGAGCCAGGGAGAGGTAGGCAGCCTGTATCTGGCATCGATGAAAGAGGCCCAATCCGAAGCTGTCCTGGGCGTGACCTCCTCGACCACCAGATCGTCTACCGGGATAAGCGGATCGGCCGGGAAGAGCGGCTTGTCCGGCAGCGGCGTCGCGTCGCGATAGATGCGCTCCCAGCCGCCGTGCTGCTGCATTCCGCGCGCTTCCAGCCAGCATCTCAGCCGCGACGGCTCGGTATGCGGATTGCTGTAGAACCACGGCCGCATGATGCCGGCCGCGCGGTAGTGCGCGAGCAGCGCATCGAGTTGTTCCTCGGTCGCCGGACCATCGACGCCGATATTCTTCACGCAGTTGAAATGGATGAACGGGATCGTCGTGCAGGTGGTCCAGACAAGGTCGCCGTCGCGCGCGATCGACAGCCCTTGCCGTGCCGCGAAATCCGCGGGCGCCGCTGCGTAGGCGTCAAGCCAGGCCGCGACTTCGGTGCGCTCGATGGCGCGGCTGAGATCGCGCGACACCTCCTCGATCGCGATGTCCGGGGCGTGCGTTTGCGGCGGCACGACTGGCTGCAGTTCCGAGAGGGCGGCGGTCGACATGGCATGCTCCTCCGATTTGCCTTACAGTGTAAGATTAGCAGAGAATAATATGATGACACCTGTTGTCAAGCAGGATTAGCGGCACCTTACAAATCCGTGAGTTGGAATCACGCTATCGTGAGGCTAAGCCTGTCCTCGATGGGCTTTCGATGACGATTCACTTTTTGCCCGGATGACGACCGGGACACGGGGAAAGGACCGGTATGACCGACGTCTGCACTCAAGGACTGGACACCGGCTTTGTCGGCCTGGGTTATGCCAAGGTGGCATTTCTGGGCATCGTGCAAGGCATCACCGAATTGCTGCCGATCTCGTCCACGGCGCATATGCGCATCGTGCCGGCCGTGCTCGGCTGGCAGGACCCCGGCTCGGCCTTCTCCGCCGCCATGCAGCTGGCGGCGCTGGCTGCGGTGATCAGCTATTTCTGGACCGATGTCAGGGACGTGCTGTTCGGATCGATTTCGGCGATCTCGCGCCGCGATTTCGGCGACCGCCATTTCCGCCTCGCGATGAGTATCGTGCTTGCCACAATCCCGATCGTCATTGCCGGCTTGGCGCTTTCCGGCGTGCTCAACGCCTGCAATTCGCCCTTGCGCGGGCTTGCCGTCATCGGCTGGGCCTGTATCGCCATGGCGATCCTTCTGGCGCTCGCCGAAATCTTCGCCAGCCACAAGCTGATGCTGCGCCAGGCGTCGATCCTCGATGCGCTGCTGGTGGGCGTCGCCCAGGTCGGCGCGCTTATTCCCGGCGTATCGCGCTCGGGCTCGACGCTGACGGCGGCGATGGGGCTTGGCTTCGCCCGGCCGGAGGCGGCGCGCCTATCGTTCCTGCTCGGCTTGCCGGCCATCGCGCTGGCCGGCCTCAAGGAGCTTTGGGAATTGCACAAGGTGCATCTCGACGCGCATGGCTGGTCGATCCTGGCCGTCGGCCTTATCGTCGCCTCGATCTCGGCTTTCTTCGCCATTTGGGGGCTGATGCGGGTGCTCGAGCGCTTCTCCGCCTGGCCGTTCGTCATCTATCGCGGCCTGCTCGGCTTGGTGCTGCTGATCTGCGTCGCCACCGGCTGGCTCACCTAGCGGGCGCGGCCCAATCCGCCATATCGCCCTGACCCTCGGATGCGCCGATGGATCTTGTTAGCTTGCTGCAATCTTTGCCTTTGCTGGCGACGCTGGTGAAGTCGGCGGCGCCGGCGGCGCTTGGCGCCGGCATGGGCCTTGGCCAGTGGCTGGCGGCATTGCCGCCTTGCCGCAACCAGACTTTCGAGAACGCGGCCTACCTCGTCTGCGAAGCCGACCCGAAGCATTTTTCCATCGAGCTGTTTTGGAAGAACAAGGACGGCGACCTCTATCGGTCGCTGCATAATCTGCGCAGCGCGCAGCAGGCGACGGGGCGCACCATGCTCTTCGGCATCAATGCCGGCATGTACCACCCGAACCTCGCGCCGGTCGGCCTTTATGTCGAACGCGGCGAGCAGGTCACGCCGGCGAAGACCGGATCGGGAACCGGCAATTTCTCGATGCAGCCCAACGGCATCTTCTATCTCAGCGGCGGCAAGGCCGGGGTTCGCGCGACCAAGGATTATCTCAAGCGTCCGCCGCGCGTCGATTACGCCACGCAGTCCGGGCCGATGCTGGTCATCGATGGCAAGCTGCATCCGAAATTCCAGGCAGACGGCACCTCGCGCAAGATCCGCGATGGTGTGGGCGTGCGCGCCGACGGCGTCGCGGTCTTCGCGATCTCGGACGATGTCGTGACCTTTCACGAATTCGCGCGGCTGTTCCGCGACCAGCTCGGCTGCCCGAACGCGCTCTTCCTCGACGGCTCGATCTCGAGCCTCTATGCGCCCGGCATCGGCCGCAACGACGATTTCTGGAATCTCGGGCCGATGATCGGCGTGTTCAGGCGCTAGCCAAGCTTGCTTCGACGCCGCTCCGAATCATCCGGTCGCGCCAAAAGTAAATTTTGATTCAAACTTTGTTGGTAATTTCTCATTAGGAATGGGGGTTCCGGCGGCGCTGTTCCTGCCTCGGTCTGTTTTGTTTTGCGTACAGGTCAAAGATGCGGATTTTTGGCGTCGTCAGTTTCGTGCTCGCCTCGCTATACCTTGCCGGCTGCTCGTCCACGTCGGGCGTCGATGCCTTGCAGATGCCGTCCAACGAGACGACGAGCTCGGTCGTGCGGCCGAGCGCGCCGGTGTCGAAGGGCGTGCGGACCGCCGTAACCGAAAGAACCGTCGAGACCGCGTCGATGTCGGGCGCTTCGCGCTTCAAGCCGCCGGCGCCCTTGCTCGATGAAGAGAACGCTCGTTCCGACGATGAGAACCAGCGCCCCTTCGGCCTTGCCGAGGAGGAGACAGTGAACTTCCCGGCGGCCGATCTGCCGGACAGCGTCGAGCCGCCGGTGCAGGAGGCCGCGCTCGTGTCGCCGCCGAAGCGGCTGTCGCGCGCGGCGCCCGCCATGCTCGCTGGCCCAGTTACCCGCTCTGCGTTCCGCGACGCCAAGCCGATCAATTTCGGCCGCTCTTCGCCTCGCCATCTCGCCGTGCACGGTGTCGACGTCTCGCGCTGGCAGGGCAACATCAACTGGGAGAAGCTGCGCGCCCAGGGCGCCAACTTCGCCTATATCAAGGCGACCGACGGCGGCGACCATCTCGATCCGATGTTCATGAAGAACTGGCGCAATGCCGATGCCGCCGGGCTGAAGCGCGGCGCCTATCACTTCTTCTACTGGTGCCGCACGGCCGGCGAGCAGGCCGACTGGTTCATCCGCAACGTGCCCAAGATGGACGGCGCGCTGCCGCCGGTCATCGATGTCGAGTGGAACGGCGATTCCTCCTGCAAGCGGCGGCCTTCGCGCGAAAAGGTGCTGGAGAAGATGCAGGTGTTCATGGATAAGCTGGAACGCCACTACGGCCAGCGGCCCATCATCTACACCAGCCCCGATTTCTATCGCGACAATTTGCGCGGCGCCTTCCTGGATTATCCGTTCTGGCTGCGCGCGGTGGCGGCGCACCCGTCAAAAGTCTATCCGGGCCGCAAGTGGGTGTTCTGGCAGTATTCCGGCTCCGGCCTATCGCATGGCGTGAGCGGCCGCATCGACCTCAACGTGTTTCATGGCGACGAGCGGCAATGGCGCGCATGGCTGGGCGGCGGCGGGCAGATGGTTGCCGACGCGGATTAGGTGCTTCTGCCTTCTCCCTTTGTGGGGTGAGAGGCGGTCCGCGTTAGCGGACGAAAAGCCAATTGCTTGGCTTTTCGAGCGTCGAATGCCCTGAGCCTGCGAAGGGCCGGGTGGTGGCCGCGAAGCGGCCGGATGAGGGGTGTTCCAGGGAAGGCCGCTCCTTTGAAGTATCGGGCCGCGGCGCGCCTTCGTCATCCACGGGCGGAGCAAGGAACGAAGCGACGCGCGCAGATCCGAGGATCGACCCGTTTCTTAGGGCGAATGGGTAAAGCTGGGCATTACCGGCCAAGTGAAATTCCCCCGCAGCGAGCTAAGTTGAGGCATCTTCGCTCCAGAATTTCCGGGAGAAACAGGCATCGCCGAACGGTCGCTAGCAAACGACCACCGTCGTTAGCGGCGTTTGGAACTCTCTCATTAGGAGGACGTTCTGTTTCCAGGGTCATTATTTGGAAGGCAAGGAGGTAGTCCGATGAATATCAAGATGCTCAGCATGGGCGCACTTGCGCTCGCTCTGATGGGTGGTGCAGCGATGGCTGGGTCCACCACAGGCACGTCTGCGCTCGATGATCCGGCCAAGATGTCTCCGTTTTTCACCGATGCCGGTATGAAAACCCTGAGGTCGGAAACCGATTTCAAAACGGCGTGGATGGCGATGAAACCTGACGAACGAACTGCGGTGCTGAAAGACTGCGGCGATACCACGCTCAACAAGGCGCACGCCGATTTCTGCGCGATGGCTAAGAAGATGGGTGGCTAACTCGTTCTCACGGCCTAACAGAAGGAAATAAGGCGGACCACGTGTCCGCCTTATCGGTTGTCGGCGGCGATGAGGCGGCGAAAGCTGTGTCACCTGCGCGCTACTATAGCGTGAAAGCCCTCTATCTTCCTCGCCGGCGCTTCGCGCTATGTAATCGCCAAGTTCCCAATCCGTCAGCTCGCAACGCGGGAACCGCTCTCTGACGGCGTGGATGGCCTCGGCCATCGAAATCCAAGCCGCAGCGCCGCCTTGCAGCCCGGACCATCTAAAGGTGGCTATGACCTTGAACCATGAGCCCTTGCGGATGACCGGATGCCGGCAGATCGCACTGAAACACGGCTCCATTCATAGGGCGTGAAATGGTAGCGCTCGCCCCGACGCTTACATCACCGGACGTTCGCCAATCGATTGTCCGTTACCTGCTTGATCATGTCGAAAGCCCGAGCGGCCAGTTCGTGGATGCCCACCATTTACCTGCGATGATGGTGGGCATCCGCTCCAGTTCGGTGCGGGAGGCCCTATTGCCAATTCCTGACAGCCTCAATGACCAAAATCTGAGGTTTGATTGTCCAAGATGGACTATGCTCGCCTGCGCATGCTAAGATTCATCTCGGGAAGATGTTTCACGGTCGGGACCTATGAGTTGCAAGGCAGGGACCTTCGTCTCACGTATGTGCGACTGACGGGCAAGGCACATTGATTATGGGAACAATGCAAGGTGTCGCGCTGTTCCGGGACAACCTGTTGCGCACGTTGCCACTTTGCGCACCCAGGCTACCAGCATCTGCCCGTCGGCCTCGGTCGGCGGGCCTTTTCGTCAGAAAGATGGGAACTGGAGCCTGCGGTCATTGTTGGAAAGGTGTCTGCGGCGTCCCCTCAAAAACCGCAGACTGGTGTGCAACACCGAGCCCGCGCCTCCGCTGAGGGGCGCGGGCTTTTCTATCGTGACGTGACAGATGAGGTTCTGTAAACAGGACGCCGGCCAATTCAAGGGCTAGGCGTATCGCGGTAACTCTTCCAGGACGCAGCCGCCGTTTCCCGCTCTCGAAGTCGCGGATCGTCCCTTCGCTCACGTTTGACTTGGCCGCAAGGCGCACTTGGGTTCTTGTTGGCATTTCCGGGCGCGAAAAGCGCCCGGGAGATTGGGTTTTTGGCTTATCGCCCGGGGGTGAGCAGACTTCGTGTGTCGAATGAGCGATCTAGCTTGACGTTGAGCGAGATTCTGAGAGGCGACAGGCCGGGCTCGCTCATTTCATGCTTCCGAGGTAGTGGTGGCACCTGAGTCTCAGCTGCACCCGCTCGTCGAGCCACACGTGTCGCACTTCTCGCAGGTGCCGTTCCGCACCATGGTGAAGTTGTGGCACTCGGAGCATTCGTTGCCGGTGTAGCCCTGGAGCAGCGACTGCTGGCGCCTCGTCGCGGCGAGTTTCTTCGCCTCGGCGGCCTCGTTGGCCGCGGCGTCGGTGAAGAGGGCCTCGGCGCCGCCGGCGGCTTCGGCTTCTTCTTCCACCATATCCTCGGCCAGTTCCCGGGCGCGCTCCTCATAGTCGCGCTTGTAGGCGAGCGCCTCGTCGCTGGCCGGCTTCAGCGCCAGCACGTTGGAACCGACGAAGGCGGTCGGCGCGGCGCGGGCAGGGGCGGTGGTCGGAGCCGATCCGCCGAAGCCCTTCGGCTCTGAGCCGATACCCGACACCAGCTTCACCGGCGAGGCGCCGCGATAGAGGCCCTTGGAGAAGGGCGTCGCCTTGCCTTCGGTGATGCCGCGGCCGAGCGCGGTCTTGTCGAAGTCCGACTGGTCGACATGGGCGAGGTCGTGGCGGCCGAGATAGGAGACGGCAAGCTCGCGGAACACGTAGTCGAGGATCGACGTGGCGTTCTTGATCGCGTCGTTGCCCTGCACCATGCCGGCCGGCTCGAACTTGGTGAAGGTGAAGGCCTCGACATATTCGTCGAGCGGCACGCCATATTGCAGGCCGAGCGAGATCGCGATGGCGAAGTTGTTCATCATGGCGCGGAAGGCAGCGCCTTCCTTGTGCATGTCGATGAAGATCTCGCCGAGGCGGCCGTCATCGAATTCGCCGGTCCTGAGATACACCTTGTGGCCGCCCACGACGGCCTTCTGGGTGTAGCCCTTGCGGCGGTTCGGCAGTTTCTCGCGGTCGCGGTAGAGGCGCTCGATGACGCGCTCGACGATCTTTTCCGTCACCTGCACGGCGCGCTGGGCGGCGGGCGCGGCGATCAGCTGCTCGACCGCCTCATCCTCATCCTCCTCGCCATCGGCGAGCAGCGAGGCGTTGAGCGGCTGCGACAGCTTCGAGCCGTCGCGATAGAGCGCGTTGGCCTTCAGCGCCAGCTTCCAGGACAGCATATAGGCGTTCTTGGCGTCCTCGACCGTCGCCTCGTTCGGCATGTTGATGGTCTTGGAAATGGCGCCCGAGATGAAGGGCTGGGCTGCCGCCATCATCAGGATGTGGCTGTTGATCGACAGCGAACGCTTGCCGATCTTGCCGCAGGGGCTGGCGCAGTCGAACACCGGCAGGTGCTCGGCCTTCAGGAAGGGCGCGCCTTCCAGCGTCATGGCGCCGCAGACATGGATGTTGGCGGCGTCGATGTCTTTCTTCGAGAAGCCGAGAGCCGGCAGCATCTCAAAGGAGATGTCGCCGAGCTGTTCGTCGGCGAAGCCGAGCGTCTCCTTGACCCAGTCGGCGCCGAGCGTCCACTGGTTGAACACGAACTTGATGTCGAAGGCCGACTTCAGCGCCGCATTGAGCGCCGCGATCTTCTCATCGGTGAAACCCTTGGCCTTGAGCGAGGACGGGTTGATGCCGGGCGCCTGGTTGAGGTTGCCGTGGCCGACGGCGTAAGCCTCGATCTCGGCGATCTGGCTCTCGGAGTAGCCCAGCGTGCGCAGCGCTTCCGGCACGGCGCGGTTGATGATCTTGAAATAGCCGCCGCCGGCGAGCTTCTTGAACTTCACCAGGGCGAAGTCGGGCTCGATGCCGGTGGTGTCGCAATCCATGACGAGGCCGATCGTGCCGGTGGGCGCGATCACGGTTGCCTGCGCGTTGCGGTAGCCGTGCTCTTCGCCGAGCTCGATGGCGCGGTCCCAGGCGGCGCGGGCATGCTCGGCCAAAGCCTGCTGCTTGAGGTCGGAAGCGACCAGCGGCACCGGATTGACGGCGAGCTTCTCGTAGCCGTCCTTGTCGCCATAGGCGGCGCGGCGGTGGTTGCGCATGACGCGCAGCATGTTCTGGGCGTTGCGGTCATAGTCCGGGAAGGCGCCGAGCTCGGAGGCCATCTCGGCCGAGGTCGAGTAGGCGACGCCGGTCATGATGGCGGTGAGCGCGGCGCAGATGGCGCGGCCCTCGTCGGAGTCGTAAGGGATGCCCGAGGTCATCAGCAGGCCGCCGATGTTGGCGTAGCCGAGGCCGAGCGTGCGGTAGTCGTAGGAGAGCTTGGCGATCTCCTTGGACGGGAACTGCGCCATCATCACCGAGATTTCGAGCACGACGGTCCACAGGCGAACGGTGTGCTCGTAGGCGGCGATGTCCATCGTGCCGTCGGCATTGCGGTAGGGCAGGAGGTTGATCGAGGCGAGGTTGCAGGCCGTGTCGTCGAGGAACATGTATTCCGAGCACGGGTTGGAGGCCCGGATCGCACCGGCGGAAGCGCAGGTGTGCCAGTCGTTCATCGTCGTGTTGAAGTGCAGGCCCGGATCGGCGGAAGCCCAGGCGGCATAGCCGATCTTTTCCCACAGGTCGCGCGCCTTCAGCGTCTTCAGCACCTTGCCGTCCTTGCGGGCGGTGAGCTGCCAGTCGCCATCGGCCTCGACGGCGCGCAGGAAGTTGTCCTTCAGCGACACCGAATTGTTGGAGTTCTGGCCGGAGACGGTGAGATAGGCATCCGAATCCCAGTCGGTGTCGTAGGTCTTGAACGACATCGAGGTGTAGCCCTGGCGGGCAAACTGGATGACGCGGTAGATATAGTTCTCCGGCACGCCGTCCTTCTTGGCCGCCTTGATCTCGCGCTTCAGCGCGGTGTTCAGAGCCGGGTCGAAGCAGTCGTCGTCATGGCCTTCGCAATTGACGCAGGCCTTCATGATGGCTTCGAGATGCTTCTTGACGATCTTCGAGCCGGTCACCAGCGAGGCGACCTTCTGCTCTTCATTGACCTTCCAGTCGATGAAGTCCTCGATATCGGGATGGTCGGCGTCGACGATGACCATTTTTGCCGCGCGGCGCGTCGTGCCGCCCGACTTGATGGCGCCCGCCGCGCGGTCGCCGATCTTGAGGAAGCTCATCAGGCCGGACGAACGGCCGCCGCCGGAAAGCTTTTCGCCTTCGCCGCGCAGCATCGAGAAATTCGAGCCGGTGCCGGAACCGTATTTGAACAGGCGCGCCTCACGCACCCACAGATCCATGATGCCGCCCTCGTTGACGAGGTCGTCCTGCACGCCCTGGATGAAGCAGGCATGCGGCTGCGGGTGCTCGTAGGAGGACTTCGACTTGGTCAGCTTGCCGGTGAAGGGGTCGACATAGAAATGGCCCTGGCTCGGGCCGTCGATGCCGTAGGCCCAGTGCAGGCCGGTGTTGAACCATTGCGGCGAGTTCGGCGCCACGCGCTGGGTGGCGAGCATATAGGCAAGCTCGTCGCGGAAGGCGCGCGCGTCATCCTCGGACTTGAAGTAGCCGCCCTTGTAGCCCCAATAGGTCCAGGTGCCGGCCAGCCGGTCGAAGACCTGACGGGCGTCGGTTTCCGAACCATAGCGCTCGGCTTCGGGCAGCTTGGCGAGCTCGGCCTCGTCGGCGACCGAGCGCCACAGGAAGGAGGGGACGTCGTTTTCCTCGACCTTCTTCAGGCGCGCCGGCACGCCGGCCTTGCGGAAATACTTTTGGGCCAGGATGTCGGCCGCGACCTGGCTGAACTGCGCCGGCACGTCGATGTTGTCGAGGCGGAACACCACCGAGCCGTCGGGATTCTTGATCTCCGACAAAGCCTTGCGGAATTCGATCTCCGCATAGGCAGATTGGCCTTCCTTGGTGAAGCGACGCTCGATGCGCATTGGTCCGGTCCCTTTGTGTCTATATATAGCGCTTCTCCGCGGGGATTTCTGCCCCACCAGCCGAAAAGCGCAGTCCGCCGTTTGCCGGCATTGCGAGCAGCGCCGGCACTCTCCTCGTCGCAAGTGCCGGCACGCAGACAGCAAAACGCTTTCCCAAGCGTTTGCCGAGGCTGCAGGCCGACCCTCACGGGTCCCTAAACTGAAACTTTTGTCGATTCCCTCCGTAGAGGGAGGTTCACACTATCTAGCGTCTAGCCTGCCTGCAAACACTAAATATAGTGTTAACAGATCATTTTTTCCAGGCCGACAATTCTCCCTTTCGCCCACCCAAGCCCTAACGATCCCAACGCTTCCGCCAGCCTCGTGAACAGGCGGAAATTCGGGCAAAACGCACAAAATCCGGGAAAAAAGACCGGCCTCAGAACTCTCCGGTCGCGCCCGCAACAGGAGCGCATGGCCCATAAAAAGCGACTCGGTCCGACCCGTCAAGGATTCGTTTTTGTAGCTTTTGTGACCCCAACATCTTGTGTGTCACATATGTGGATAACGGGGACACAGGAAGCTCGGCTTCGCAGGCACTTGACGCGGTTTGTCAATCTGCCGCGAAGCGTGTCGGGCGTCGGCTTTTCATTTTAGCTGGCTTGCACTATCTGTTGCGTTCGCGCGGGGGCGCGCCTTGTCAACACCAAAAGCATCCGTTACGCCCCGCTCATGACAGTTACTGTACGTTTTGCCCCATCGCCGACCGGTCGCATTCATATCGGCAATGCGCGCACCGCGCTGTTCAACTGGCTTTTCGCCATGAACAACAAGGGCCGTTTCATCCAGCGCTTCGACGACACCGACATTGCCCGCTCGAAGCAGGAATACGCCGATTCCATCCTTTACGACCTGCACTGGCTTGGCATCTTCCCGGATGTCACCGAATACCAGTCGCACCGCTTCGAGATTTACGACGCGGCGGTCGAGCGACTGAAGGCGGCGCGGGTGCTCTATGCCTGCTACGAAACGCCGGAAGAGCTCGATCTGCGCCGCAAGGTGCGCCGCACGCGCGGCCTGCCGCCGGTCTATGGCCGCGAGGCGCTGACGCTGACGCCCGAGCAGGTGGCCGAGTATCAATCAGACGGGCGGCGCCCGCACTGGCGCTTCCTGCTGCCCAATTTCACCAGCGATCCGCTGCAGCCTGAACGGACCGAAGTGCATTGGAACGACCTGGTGCGCGGCGAGGAGACCGTCGACCTCGCCTCGCTGTCGGATCCTGTGCTGGTACGCGAGGACGGCACCTATCTCTACACGCTGCCTTCGGTGGTCGACGATATCGAGATGGGCGTCAGCCATGTCATTCGCGGCGACGACCATGTCACCAACACCGGCGTGCAGATCTCGATCTTCAAGGCGCTCGGCGCCGAGCCGCCGGTCTTCGGCCACCACAATCTGCTCACCACCGTGTCGGGCGAGGGGCTGTCGAAGCGCACCGGCGCGCTGTCGATCGAAAGCCTGCGCGAGGACGGCATCGAGCCGATGGCGGTCGCTTCGCTGGCGGTGCTCGTCGGCACGTCGGAGAATGTCACGGCAGCGCACGACCTCAACGAGCTTGCCGGCCATTTCGACCCGGCGGCGACGTCCAAGTCCGCCTCCAAATTCGACCCGGACGAGCTCTTCGTGCTCAACCGCACGCTGATGCATCATATGTCCTTCGAGGAAGCGCGCGACCGGCTGATGGTGCTCGGCATTTCCGGCGACAAGGCCGAGCCTTTCTGGATGGCGGTGCGCGGCAATCTCGACCGCCTGTCGGACGCGGTCGCCTGGTGGCGCATCCTGAGCGAGGGCCCGCAGGAGCCGGCCGAGTTTTCCGGCGAGGACCGCGATTTCCTCAACCAGGCGTTCGAACTGTTGCCGGAGGAACCGTGGAACGGCACGGTGTGGAAGGACTGGACCGGCAAGATCAGGGAAGCCACGGGGCGCAAGGGCAAGCCGTTGTTCATGCCACTGAGGCTCGCCCTTACCGGGCGGACTTCGGGGCCGGAGCTTTCAGATCTATTGCCGCTGATGGGTCGGGAAGGAACGCTGGCCCGACGACCCTGACCTTGCGCTGGTCCGGCGGCAATGCCGAGACCGGCGACACCGGCGCCTTGGTGGTCAGCCGCTTGATCGCGTCCTGGTCCAGCCCGCCCTCGGCATTGGCGAGTGTTTCCGGATCTGCGCCGGGATCGGGCTTTACCGCCGGCATCGGGATGAAGGGCGTTGCCTCGTTCTCCGGCTGCGACTGTTCGGGATTGGGCGGGTTGCCGCCGATGATCGTGAAATTGCCATTGCTGGCCTGCGCGTTGCAGCCGCAAGTGGGCGGGCGCGAGTAATTGGCCTGCTTGTAGAGATAGGCGGTCGGCAGCTCGCTGTAGGGTTGACCGGTCGCCGACGAGGTCATCGAGCCCGAGTCGTCGTCCATGCCGCGCGAATAGAAGACCTGCATCTCGGTACCCGGGCAGCTCGATTCGCAGTTCTTCTGGTCGCGCTCGAAATCGCCGACGGAAGCGGCGTTCGACATCGGGAAGAAATAGCCGTCGCAGGTGCGCACGCACATGGTGTGGAACTCGCCGCCCAATCGCGGCAGGTCCATGCCGTCCGGCTGGTTGATGATACGGCGGATGTTGCGCACGCTGGGATCATCTTCAGGTACATCCGCCGCGTCCGGGACGTTGGCGGCGTCGGGCGTTTCGAATTGCTGGTCCTGGCGGCCGAAAAGCTGCTCGAACAGATTGCCGCCGCCATTGTCGCGCGCCGCCTCCCGAAGCGGGGCGCGGCGCGGCGCGATCTCGTCGTCGCGGCAGCCATTGGCATCGAGCGCGGCCAGGATGCGGCCACGGTCTCGCTGCGTGCCGCCGGCGGCCAGGCGCGCGCGCTTGGCCTGCAACGTGTCGAGATTGGCGTTCATGCGCTGGATCGAGGCATTGATCGCCGCGCACTGGCTGACATTGCGCGAAAACAGCGTGAAGCCGCAATTGGCGTCGCTCGCCCGGCCGCGGGCCTTGGCAAGCTGCTCGCGCTGGCGCTGGATGGCATCGTCATATTTGCGCACGATGCCCGGCCCTCCGCCGCCGCCGCGCGTCGCGGCGAGTTCGGCTTCGAGTTGCCTGCACGCGCGAGACGCGGCCTGGGATTGGGTCACGGCGACAGCCGAGCCTGCAAGCGCTGCAAGCAGCGCCAACAGATGGGTCAGCTTCAACCCCGCGCCTTTCATCCGAAACCCCAATTGCCCGCCCAAATCGCTTGATCGACCCGAAGCTACGCCGCCGTGGTTAATCGACTATGCCAGAGTCGGCGCCACCGGACCCAGAACAATTCGGCACCAGGCATTTTCAACCGGAAACACAATTTGCCGTCGCCGGCCCAAAAACGCCGAGAGCCTAAAAAAGACGCTTTCGCGCGGGACCAATTCCACGAATTCGGCTTGCAAGAGAGGGGCGATGCATGATCCCGATGACCCGTCGAAGCGCATTGCAATTCGGGCTTCTGTTCTTGGCGGTGCCGGACGCGATGGCCAGGAAAGCCACGCCTGCGGTGGCGAAGATCGCCACGCCCGACTGGACCTTCAGGTTGGTCGATGCCGCGCGCGGGCAGATCGGCGTCACCACGCTCTACGATCCGACATATACCCGCATTCCTTATCCTGGCGGGGATGTCGCGCAGGACCGGGGCGTGTGCACGGACGTCGTGATCCGCGCCTATCGCCACGCCTTCCGGCTCGACCTGCAAAAGCTGGTGCACGAGGACATGCTGGCCGATTTCGCCGCCTATCCGAAGGCCTGGGGCCTGAAGTCGACCGATCCGAACATCGACCACCGCAGGGTGCCCAATCTCGCCGTGTTCTTC
Source organism: Mesorhizobium sp. CNPSo 4661 (assembly GCF_057784215.1). Classification (NCBI taxonomy): domain Bacteria; kingdom Pseudomonadati; phylum Pseudomonadota; class Alphaproteobacteria; order Hyphomicrobiales; family Phyllobacteriaceae; genus Mesorhizobium; species Mesorhizobium sp. CNPSo 4661. The sequence continues at coordinate 161,873 of NZ_JBWGIO010000011.1, forward strand.
GAACGGCGAGGCGCTTCGCTCGCCGTCAGCGACGATCCCGCCGACTACCAGCCGGGCGATCTCGTCACCCAGATGCTGCCCGGCAACCTGACGCATATCGCCATCGTCTCGACCAATCGCTCGGCCGAGGCGTCGGAACGGCCGCTGGTCATTCACAACATCGGCCAGGGCGCCCGCGAGGAGGATACGCTATTTGTCTTCAGGCGGACGGGGCATTTTCGCTTCGCGCCTATCTGAAAAGCTTAGCTCCCACCTAGCCCAACTCGACCACCGCCTGCGCCTTGTGCGCCGCCTCGACCACGGCGAGCGCCGTCATGTTGACGACGCCGCGCGAGGTCACCGACGGCGTCAATATGTGCGCGGGCTTGTCCGTGCCGAGCAGGATCGGCCCGACATGCAACGCGTCCATCATGGCGCGCAGCGCCGTCAGCGTGATGTTGGCCGAATCGAGATTCGGGAAGACCAGCAGGTTGGCTTCGCCCTTCAGCCGCGAATGCGGATAGACGCGCTGGCGCAGATGCTCCGAAAGTGCTGTATCGGCATGCATCTCGCCGTCGCACTGCAAGCCGGGCGCGATGCGGCCGAGGATTTCCGCCGCGCGGCGCATCTTCAGCGCGCTGGGCGAATCGCGCGAGCCGAAATCCGAATGCGACAGCAGCGCTGCCTTCGGCTCGATGCCGAAGCGCTGGATTTCCTCCGCCGCCAGCACCGTCATTTCAGCGATCTCCTCCGCCGTCGGGTCGACCGACACATGCGTGTCGGTGAGGAAGATGATGCCGCGCTGCGAGATCAGCATCGACAGCGTCGACAGGTCCCTGTCCTTGATGCCCGCGCGGGGACCAATGATGAGGCTGACATTGCGCAGATGCCTCTCGAAGCGGCCTTCGAGACCGCAGACCATGGCGTCCGCGTCGCCCCGCTTCAACGCAAGCGCGGCGATCACGGTGTTGTCGGTGCGCACCATGGTGCGGGCGGCTTCCGTCGTCACCCCGCGCCGGCCGGCCAGTTCGATCAAGAGGTCGACATAATGGCGATAGCGCGGATCGTCTTCCGGATTGATCAGAGCAAAATCGACGCCGGGCTTGATGCGCAGACCGTAACGCTTCAGCCTGACCTCCACCACATGCGGGCGGCCGATCAAAGTCGGTTCGGCGATGCCTTCCTCCAGCACCACCTGTGCCGCGCGCAGCACGCGCTCGTCCTCGCCGTCGGCATAGATGACGCGCTTGGCGCTTGAAGCCTTGGCGGAGGAGAACACCGGCTTCATCACCAGGCCGGAGCGGAAGACGAAGCGGTTCAGCTTGTCGATATAGGCGAGGAAGTCGGCGATCGGCCGCGTCGCGACGCCGGTGTCGCAGGCGGCTTTCGCCACCGCCGGCGCGATGCGCAGGATAAGGCGCGGGTCGAAGGGCGAGGGGATCAGGAAATCGGGGCCGAACATCGGCGTTTCGCCGGAATAGGCGCGCGCCGCAACATCTGATGGCTCCTCGCGCGCAAGGGCTGCGATCGCCCGCACGGCCGCCATCTTCATCTCCTCGTTGATGGCGCTGGCGCCGCAATCGAGCGCGCCGCGGAAGATGTAAGGAAAGCAGAGCACGTTGTTGACTTGATTGGGAAAATCCGAGCGCCCGGTGCAGATCATGGCGTCCGGCCGCGCGGCTCTTGCCGCTTCCGGCATGATCTCGGGATTGGGGTTGGCCAAGGCCAGGATCAGCGGTTTCGGCGCCATGTGCTGCAGCAGCTCCGGCTTCAGCACGCCGGCGGCGGAAAGGCCGAGGAAGACGTCGGCGCCGGGAATGACGTCGGCCAGCGTGCGCGCCTCGGTATCCTTCACATAAGGGTCTTTCCAGCGATCCATCTCCTCGACGCGACCCTTGTGGGCGACGCCGAAACGGTCGGTGACCCAGATGTTTTCGACCCTGGCGCCGAGCGAGACCAGAAGGTTGAGGCAGGCAAGCGCCGCGGCGCCGGCGCCCGAGGTGACGATCTTGATGTCGGAGATCGCCTTGCCGGCCAGTTCCAGCCCATTGAGCACCGCGGCTGCAACGATGATCGCCGTGCCGTGCTGGTCGTCGTGGAAGACCGGGATGCCCATGCGGGCCTTCAGCCGCTCCTCGACCTCGAAGCATTCGGGCGCCTTGATGTCCTCGAGGTTGATGCCGCCGAAAGTCGGTTCCAGCGCTGCCACCGTCTCGACCATGCGCTCGATTTCCGGCGCGTCGATCTCGATGTCGAAGACGTCGATGCCGGCGAATTTCTTGAACAGCACCGCCTTGCCTTCCATGACCGGCTTGGAGGCGAGCGGACCGATATTGCCGAGCCCGAGCACGGCGGAGCCGTTGGAGACGACGCCGACGAGGTTGGCGCGCGCGGTGTAGTCGGCGGCGGTTGCCGGGTCGTCGCGGATCTCGAGGCAGGGCGCGGCGACGCCCGGCGAATAGGCGAGCGCAAGGTCGCGCTGATTACCGAGCGGCTTCGTTGCCTGGATCTCAAGCTTTCCCGGCGTCGGGTGCTTGTGGAAGAAGAGGGCGGCCTCGTCGAGGTCCGACCGGGCCGTTTTCTTGCTCTCGCCGTCCATTGCGGCCCCTCCCTGCGATACTGGTTTGGAGCCTTTTAGCATGCGTCGGAGCGTTTTCGCGACGGCAAATAGCGGGCTCCGGCATTCACAATGTCGGAGCGAAAATAATCAATCGATTCCAGTCGGTTGGGCTGTGGGCCTCAAGCCTTTTGGATTGGCTACGGTCAGAACGCGCTGACGTAGAGGCCGCCATCGACCGGGATGTTCTGGCCGGTGAGGTAGCCGGCATGGACCGAGCACAGGAAGGCGCAGATCTGGCCGAATTCCTCCGGCGTGCCGAGACGTTTTGCCGGCACGTCGGCGCTGATGCGGGCCTTGCGCGCGGCGGCTGCCGCCGGATCCTCGACTGTCCCGGCCTCGTGCGGGCCGCGCAGCCGGTCGGTGTCGAGCTTGCCGGGCAGCAGGCTGTTGATGGTGACGTTGCGGTCCATCACGGTACGTGCCACTCCGGCGAGGAAGGAGGTCAGGCCGGCGCGTGCGCCGGACGACAGGTCGAGGCCGGGGATCGGCACATAGACCGACAGCGAGGTGATGTTGACGATGCGGCCGAAGCCGCGCTTGGCCATGCCGTCTATGACTGCCTGGATCAGCTCGATCGGCGTCACCATGTTCTGCGTCACGCCTTCGAGGATCTTGGTGCGGTCGAGCTCGCGGAAATCGCGCAGCGGCGGGCCGCCATTGTTGTTGACCAGGATGTCGGGATCCGGGCAGGCGGCGAGTATCGCCTGCTGCACCTCGGGCTTCGACACGTCGCCGACGACCTCGATCACGTTGACGCCGAACTTTTTGCGAATCTCGGCGGCGGTTTTCGCCAGCAGCTCTGCGTTGCGGCCGTTGACGACGAGATCGACACCCGCTTCGGCCAACGCCACGGCGCAACCTTTTCCAAGTCCCTTGCTCGAAGCGCAGACGATGGCCTTCTTGCCGCGAATGCCGAGATCCATGACGGTTTTCTCCTGATTGACTTGCACGCAAGCTAGCGCCTGGGCTGGACCAACCGCAACCGTCATACGGTTGTTGCATGAATCGGGGCATAGGCACGCGAAAGCCAAGGGTAAAATCGTGATGTCAGACCCAGAGCCCCGCACTTTCCGCGCCCTGTTCATTTCCGACGTGCATCTCGGCTCGAAAGCGGCCAAGGCCGATTTCCTGATCGACTTCCTGCGCTATCACGACGCCGAGATCATCTATCTGGTCGGCGATATCGTCGACGGCTGGCGGCTGCGGCGCAGCTGGCACTGGCCGCAGAGCCACAACGACGTGGTGCAGAAGTTGCTGCGCAAGGCGCGCAAGGGCGCCTCGATCACCTATATCGCCGGCAATCACGACGAATTCGCCCGCCAGTTCCAGGGCGTGCATTTCGGCGGCATCGTCGTCGCCGACCGCGCCATCCACGAGACCGCCGACGGCCGGCGCCTGCTGGTCATCCATGGCGACCAGTTCGACACGGTGGTGCACAACCAGCGCTGGCTCGCCTATCTCGGCGACCATGCCTACGACGCGGCGATGCTGGTCAACCGTGTCGTGACCAGGCTGCGCCACCTGCTCGGGCTGCCTTACTGGTCGTTCTCGTCATGGGCCAAGGTCAAGGTCAAGAAGGCGGTCAACTTCATCGGCTCGTTCCAGACCGTGCTTTCGGAAGAAGCGCGGCGCTCGCATGTCGACGGCGTGATCTGCGGCCACATCCATCATGCCGCAATCGAAAGCTATGGCGACGTGCAGTACATCAACACCGGCGACTGGGTGGAAAGCTGCACGGCGGTGGTCGAACATTTCGACGGCCGCATGGAGATCCTGACCTGGGCGCATGTGCTGCCGGAGGCTTCGGCCGGCAATGAAGCGCTGGTGCCGGTCGATATCATCGACCTCAAGGGCAGGGCGGCCCAGGCGGCTTGAACGCAGCTGCCTTGTTCCCGGTTCAGCCTGCCGCCTTCGTCGCGCTGATGTAAAGGCGAGCCGCGCTCGCTCCCAGGCCTCGTTCGTAACAACTTTGCTCTTGATCGATTGGTCCAGCCAGTTCCGCCGCGCTTTGCCGCATGTTAGGGATCGGACACGTTGCATGGACTAGAATGCAGCGAAATTGGATCGATTCATGTCGCTGCCGCCGCTATCGCCCGAACAGCTTGTCAAGCCAAGCCATTTCGAACTGCGCATGAGCCTGATCTTCGCGACCTTGTTCGTGTCGCAAGGCACCCACCTGCCTTACTTTCCGCTCTGGCTGCAGGCGAAAGGTTTTCATGCCGAGCAGATTGCGGTCATCCTGGCGGCGCCGATGTTTCTGCGCGTCGTGACGACGCCGATGCTGACCGCGCTTGCCGACCGCGCGAAGGACCGCGCCGACGTCTATATCGCGCTGGTCGCCGGGTCCATGGTCGTCTCCGCCGGCTATTTCCTGCCGGCCACCTACGCCATCGTGCTTGCCGTGTCGCTTTTGCTGACGACCGCGTGGACGCCGCATTCGCCGATGGCCGACTCGCTGGCGCTCTCGGGCGTGCGCCGCTTCGGCTCGAACTACACGGCGATGCGCAAATGGGGCTCGGTCTCGTATCTCGGCGCCAATGTCGTGGGCGGCTTCATCCTTGCGGCTACAGGCCCCCAGGCGGTTCCGGTCATCATCTTCGTCGCGCTCGGCGTGGCCCTGGTCGCGGCGCTGGCGGCGCCGCGCATGGGGCGGCCGCGCAAGGCCTCGCCGCTTTCGGCCACCGAGATGCAGCATAAGGCGCCGAGCCTGTTCAACGCCTATTTCCTCTATTTCACCCTCGGCGTTGGCATCATCACCGCCAGCCACGCCTTCCTCTACGGCTTCGTCTCGATCTACTGGAAATCGATCGGCATCGGCGATTCCGTCGTCGGCCTGCTATGGGCCTGGGGTGTGGTGTCGGAAGTCTGCATGTTCCTGTTTTTCAACCGTATCTTCGCGTCCGTCTCGGTCGCCAGGGTGATGGTGATCGCCGGTATCGGTTCGATCGTGCGCTGGATCGCCTTTCCGCTGGTCTGGCCGCTCGGCCTGGGCGTTGCCGGCTTCTTCGGTGTGCAGACGCTGCATTCGGTGTCGGTGGCGATGGTGTTGATCGGCCTGCAGAAGATGATCGGCGAGACGGTTTCCGAGGAACGCACCGGTGCTGCGCAAGGTATCGCCTATTTCTTCAACGGCTTCTTCATGGCGGCGGTGACACTCGCCTCGGGCCCGCTCTATGATCGCCTGGGCGTCGACGGTTTCTGGGCGATGATCCCGATCGCGATCATCGGCATGGTGTTGATAGGCCTCGCTTCCCGCTCAGCCCCAAAGCACCCTGTCAGGGGGTGAAACGACCGATCCCTGGTAGACAAGGCCAGGTTCGCGATCGCGCGCCAGCAGCAGTGGACCGTCGAGGTCGACGAAGTCCGCATCCTGCGCCAGGAGCACCGCCGGGGCCATGGCGAGCGAGGTGCCGACCATGCAGCCCACCATGATACCGAAACCCAGGTCGCGCGCGCGGTCGCGCAACTTCAACGCCTCCGTCAAGCCGCCTGATTTGTCGAGCTTGATGTTGACGGCGTCGTAGAGGCCGACCAGCGCATCGAGGTCGTTTGCGGCATGCACGCTTTCGTCGGCGCAGACCGGCACCGGATGCGCGATCCGGCGCAGGATGTCGTCCTTGCCCGCCGGCAGCGGCTGCTCGACGAGCGTGACGCCATGCTGCGCGGCGAAGGCGAGGTTCGCTTCGACATTTTTGTCCGTCCAGCCTTCATTGGCATCGAGGATGATGCGGCTTTGGGGAGCGGCTTCGGTTACTGCGCGGATTCTGGCCATGTCATTGTCGCCGCCGATCTTGACCTTGAGCAAGGGCCGCGCGGCATTGGCGCGCGCCTGCGCCGCCATGGCCTCCGGCGTGGCGAGCGACAGGGTGTAGGCGGTTTCCAGCGGCTTGGCCGGAAGGGCCCCGATCGTCGCCGCCACCGACGTGCCGGTCAGCTTGGCTTCCAGGTCCCACAGGGCGCAGTCTATGGCATTGCGTGCCGCGCCTGCCGGCATGGCATCAAGCAGCGCGATCCTGCTTATGCCGCCGGCGATCTGGTCGCGCATCGCCTCGATAGCGGCGTATACGCCTTCCATGGTCTCGCCGTAGCGCTTGTAGGGCACGCATTCGCCGCGTCCGGAACGTCCCCCGTCGGTGATCGTTGCGGTGATGACTTCGGCCTCGGTTTTGGATCCGCGTGAGATGGTGAAGGTGCCGGCGATCGGGAATCGCTCCATTTCGACCGAAATGACACGCGCCATAATTTTCTTCTCCGGCTGTGCGACACCGGTCTGCCGGCAAATCGACACGCAAGTCCCGCCACGCTAAACAGGACGCCATGTTGACCATCCGCAAACGCGAAGCAAGCGGCGAGGCCAAGGACGCCGAGCACCGGCCGCGCGTTGCCGTGGGCGAGGAAGGAGGCGTGCTGGGTTGCGCCTTTTCCGGCGTGTGGACGACGCGAACCGTGGCGTTGGTCGATGCCGACATGCGCAAGATCGAGCAAAAACGCGGCGCAAAACAGCTGATGCTCGACCTTTCCCATATCGAAAAGATGGACACGGCCGGCGCCTGGCTGATCGACCGACTGGCCAGCGCCTTCGAGAAGAAGGGCGTCGAGGTCCATTTGCAGGGGCAGAGCGAGATCGCCTCGATCCTGCTCGGCGCGGTCGGCGATGCGGTTCGCCGCGAGCCCGAATCGGGCCCGTCCGGGCCGCCCAACATCATCCTGCGCGCGTTGGAGCTGGTCGGCCGGCGGGTCTATGAGATGCGCGACGATTTCTTCGCCTCGATGAACATTCTCGGCGCCACGATCCGCGGCGCGCAGATGAAGCTTGGCCGCGGCCACGCGGTCAATCCGGCCGCGATCTTCAACCAGATCGACCGCATGGGCGTCGGCGCGATACCGGTGGTGGTGCTGATGTCGGCCATCGTCGGCGCCATCGTCGCCCAGCAGGGCGCCTACCAGCTCAGCTATTTCGGCGCCAACATCTTCGTCGTCGACCTGGTCGGCGTGCTGATCCTGCGCGAGCTCGGTGTGCTGATGACGGCGATCATGCTCGCGGGACGTTCAGGCAGCGCCATCACCGCCGAGATCGGCTCCATGAAGATGCGCGAGGAGGTCGACGCGCTGAAGGTGATCGGCCTCAATCCGATCGGCGTGCTGGTCTTTCCGCGCCTCGTCGCGCTGGTGATCGGGCTACCGTGCCTCACCATCATCGCCAATTTCGCAGCCCTTGGCGGCGGCATCGTCGCTGCCTGGCTCTATTCCGACATTCCGCCGGCCGCGTTCATCGACAGGCTGCGCGTCGCCATCGATCTCAGCACCATCTTTGCCGGCCTGATCAAGGCGCCGTTCATGGCCTTGATCATCGGCATCATTGCGTCGGTCGAGGGCATGAAGGTCGGCGGCAGCGCCGAGTCGCTCGGCCTGCACGTGACCGCGTCGGTGGTGAAGTCGATCTTCGTCGTCATCATCCTCGACGGGCTTTTCGCCATGTTCTACGCAGCGATCGGGTTCTGAAATGGCGAACGGCAACGGCGCCACGGCAGCAGAGCACACGGACGACGACGAAATCGTGCTTTCGGTGCGCGACGTCACCGTCGCCATAGACGGCAAGCTGATCCTCGACAAGCTTTCACTCAACATCAAGCGCGGGGAAATCCTCGGCTTTGTCGGCGCTTCCGGCGCCGGCAAATCAGTGCTGTTGCGCACCATATTGGGACTGATGCCGAAGCAATCGGGGACGATCAGCCTGTTTGGCGTCGACGTCGACAAGGCAAGCGACGCCGACCGCCTGCGCATCGATATGCGGCTTGGCGTCCTTTTCCAGCATGGCGCGCTGTTTTCGGCGCTGACGGTGCTGGAAAACGTGCAGGTGCCGATGCGTGAATATCTCGACCTGCCCAAGGCGCTGATGGACGAACTCGCCTTGCTCAAGATCGAGCTGGTCGGGTTGCCGGCCGACGCGGCGCGGAAATTTCCCTCCGAGCTTTCCGGCGGCATGATCAAGCGCGCCGCGCTGGCGCGCGCCTTGGCGCTCGATCCCGACATCGTCTTTCTCGACGAGCCGACATCGGGGCTCGATCCGATCAGCGCGGCCGAGTTCGACGAGCTGGTCGTCAAGCTGCGCGACACTATGGACCTGACGGTCTACATGGTCACGCACGACCTCGACACGCTGTTCACCGCTTGCGACCACGTCGCGGTGCTCGGCAAGAAGAAGGTGCTGGTCGAAGGCACGATCGACGACATGCTGAAGAGCGATGAGCCGTGGGTGAAATCCTATTTCCGCGGAAAACGTGCCCGGCAACTTGATCTTGCGGCGCGCGCATAGCCATAAGTGAGGCGATGGAAACAAGAGCCAACTACGTAATTGTCGGCATCTTCACACTGGGCGCGATCCTGGCGGCCTTCGCCTTCGTCTATTGGACCGCGGCGATCGGCGACAAAGGTGAAACGATCATGCTGCGCGTGCGCATTCCAGGGTCGGCCTCGGGCCTCGGCCGCGGCAGTTTCGTGCTGTTCAACGGCGTCAAGGTCGGTGACGTCAAACGGGTTTACATCGACGTCGACAATCCGACGGTGGCCATCGCCGATACCGAGATCGACCGCTTGACGCCGATCACCAAGTCGACACAGGCCGATATCGGCCTGGCCGGCCTGACCGGCCAGGCCAATATCGAGCTGCGGGGCGCCGACCCCAAGGAAGTGAAGCTGCTCGACGAGGCGGAGAAAGAGGGCAGGATCCCCGAGATAACGGCCAATCCGTCGGCGGTCACCAACCTTCTGCAGACGGCGCAGAACATCTTCACCCGCGCCGACAAGGTGCTGAGCGAGCTCGAAGGCTTCACCAAGGACGTTCGCGGCCCGCTGACGCAGACGGTCAAGAATGTCGAGACCTTCTCGGACGCGCTGGCCAAGAATTCCGACGGCATCGACAAGTTCCTGACGGCCGTCAGCTCGCTTTCCGATCAGTTGAAGAATGTCTCGGGTCGCCTCGACAGCACGCTGAAGGCCGCCGAAGGCCTGCTCAATTCCGTCGACAAGGACCAGATCAAGAGCATCGTGGCCAATGTCGACACGGTGACGGCGAACCTGAAGGAGACCTCGAAGCAGTTCGATACGGTCATCGGCAACGTCAACACGGCGGTCGGCTCGATCAACGATTTCGCCAAGCAGACGCAAGGGACGCTGGCCAAGGTCAACGGCGTGCTCGACGGCATCGATCCGGCCGACGTCAAGGCCGCCTTGGCCAACATCCAGAAGGCCAGCGCCAGCGCCGACAAGGCGGCCTCGGACATCGCCAAGGTGACCGACAAGATCGCCAACCGTTCCGACGATATCAATGATACGATCAAGAATGCCCGCCAGCTCTCGCAGCGGCTCAACGATGCCTCGGTGCGCGTAGACGGCATCCTGGCCAAGGTGGACAAGCTCCTCGGCTCCGGCGAGGCCAACGGCGTGATGGCCGATGCCAGGGCGACGTTGAAATCCTTCAAGCAGGTGGCCGACACGCTGAATGCGCGGCTTGGCACCATCACCGACAATCTGGCGCGTTTCTCCGGCCAGGGTCTGCAGAATGTCGAAGCGCTGGTGCAGGACAGCCGGCGCTCGATCAACCGCATCGAGGAAGCGGTGACCGACCTCAGCCGCAACCCCCAGCGCATTCTGTCCGGCGGCGACGGCGAGGTCCGGCAGTTCGATGGAAGGGCACGGCGTTGACTTCGGCCGCCGCGACCGCCAAGAAAATAAACCGTGAATGCGGGTTGATCGTAAGATCCGGGGACAACGGGGATCACGCGTGAAGTCGGTCAGGGTGGTAGCGGGTCGTTTGAGATTGTCCGCAGCAGCGTTGCTGGTGCTTTCGCTTGCCGGCTGCGCGGCCCTCGGCGGCAAGCCGACGCCGCTCGACACGTTCGAGTTGTCGGCGCCGTCGGTCGACGTGCATGCCCACAGCCGCCGCCAGATCCTGATAGCCCAGCCATCGGCGCTGAAGGCTCTGGACAGCCAGAACATCGTCATCCGGCCGTCCGATCAGTCGATCCAGTTCCTCAAGGGCGCGCAATGGGCGGACCGGCTGCCGCTGATCGTGCAGGCGAGGCTGGCCGAAACCTTCCAGCGCTCCGGCAGCTTTGCCGGCGTCGGCAAGCCGGGCGAGGGGCTGGCGATCGACTACCAGATCATCGTCGAGGTGCGCGCCTTCGAGGTGCGCGTCAATGGCGGCGAGCATGCCGAAGTCGAGCTGTTCGTGCGCATCCTGAACGACCGCAACGGCGAGGTGCGCGCTTCGAAGAATTTCACCGCGAGCGCACCGGTCTCCGGCAGCGGCAACGCGGCTTACGTCGGCGCGCTGGACAACGCCTTCGGCCAAGCGGCGAAGGACATCGTCCGCTGGACGGATTCGGCGATCTGAGCCTCTCGGCCAGGCCGACAATCCAACTTATGGACATGAAAAAGGCGGGTCGAGACCCGCCTTTTTAGTTCCGATTCTGCTTGGCTGCGTCAGTGCAACCGGCCGCTGGCGTGGGCCAGCATGGTGTAGACCTTGCCGGTGTCCGACGTCAGATAGGTCTGTGCCATGATGTTGTCGCGGTCGTTGCGCGCGACATCCTTGAGCAACTTCTCGAAATCCTCGCAGTAGCGATCGACCGCGGCGCGGAATTCCGCCTCTGCCTGGTACTTGCGACGGATCTCGTCGAAAGTCTGCTGGCCCTTCAGCGTGTAGAGGCGACGCGTGAACACGTCGCGCTCGCCGCGCCGGTAGCGGTTCCAGAGCTCGATCGAGGCGTCATGGTCGATGGCCCGCGCGATGTCGACGGAGAGCGAGTTGAGCGACTCCATGACATGTAGCGGCGAGCGCTGGGCAGGCGTCGCGCGCGGCGCCTCCACCGGCGCTGCCGGCCGCAGCTCTTCCTCGCGCGAGGCGTTGGTGAGGAGATCGCGCACCCAGCCACCCTGCGGGGGCTTGCCGTTCGGATCGCGGCGCGGCGCCTCGGCGGGACGTTCCAGGTCGAGCGTGCCGCGCAGCGTGGTCTCTGCAAGCGGCGCCTGCGGAGCGCGAGCCGTTGGCTGTGGTTGCGGCTGTGGCTGCGGCGCGGGCGGACGGCGCAGCGGCGGCTCGGTGGCGCGGGCCGGCGCCTGCGGAGCAGGGCGCAGACCGCGCGGTTCGCTCTGTTCGCTTGAGCCGCTGCGGCCGGATTTCGCAACGATATCCGACAGTTCCTTGAGCGCATTGATCTGCTCGGCGACAGCGCGACGGATGGCCGAGGTCGATTCCTTGGCCTCTTCCGGCATCTCGATGACGCCCTTCTTCAGCTCGGCGCGGGTCAGGTCGAGCTCGCTCTTGATCGAGCCAGCGGTGCGACGCATCTCCTCGGTCGCGTCGGCAAAGCGACGCGTCGCCGAATCGACGACCTCGGCGATGGCGGTGCGGATCTTTTCCGCCGATTCCATCGTGCGGCCCTCCGCCGTCTGCATCGTCTGGCCGACGAGGCTTTCGAAGGAACGCATCACCTTCTCGAGGTCTTCCGACTTCTTGACCAGGCCGACGGCGAGGTCTTCCAGCGAGGACTGACGCTCCAGCGTGTGCTCGAGATTGCTCTGCGCGGAGCTGAGCAAATTCGAGGCGCTGGAGAGCAGGCGGCTGTGCTCGTCGAACTTGGTGGCGATCGAGGCCACCTCGCGCAGCGTCGCCGAGGACAGGTCGGTGAGCCGCGTCGTGTTGGAATCGACCAGACGCGCCGAGCTGGCGAAGGTCTGTGCGGCCTTCTCCGTGGTCGTGGCGAAGCTCTGCGTGCTGCCCGAGAGCCGCTCCTCGACCTGGCCAAGGTTGACGGCAGCCTGCTCGATCAACTGGCCGAGCTGCGCGCTGGAGGTCGTCATGCGGCCGATGAGATCGGCCACGCTGTCGGAAAGCGAGGAGCGAGCGCCTTCGACGGCCGAAAGCGTCTCGGCCGTGCGGCTGGCCAGCGCGTTGACGAGGTTCGTGTTCTCGCTGCGCAACTTCTCGGCCGCCCGTTCGGTGACTTCTTCCATACTGCGCTGCAGTTCGGAGCCGCCCTGGGCGAAGCGCTCGACCAGCGGCTTGGCCGTCTCGTCGAGGATCTTGGCCATCTCGGCCGAACGCGCCGCCAGCATGGTGTTGAGCTCGCGGGTGTTGGCGCCGATGGTCTTGGCGGCTTCGTTGGTGCTCTGGCCAATATGCTGGCCGACCGCAGTGAAGGTCTCTGCGATGACGTTGGCGCGCGCGATCAGCTGGGCCTCGGCGCTGGAGACCTGCTCGTTGAGCTTCTGGCCCATGGTCTCGGCGGTGTAGGCGAGGCGGTTTTCCACGCTCGCGACCTGGTCCTCGACGCGGGCGGCAGCGGCAGAGGCGCTTGCGGCCAGCCGCTCGTCGGCGCCGGCCAGCGCCTGCTCGATCTCGCGGGCATGCACGGCAAGCTCCTGCCCGGTCTGGCGGGCACGGTCGGCGACACGCTGCTCGGTGGCGGCGAAGGCACCGACGATCGTGTCGGCATGCTCGCCGATGGTCGAGCTGGTCGAAGCAATGCGCGACACTAGGCGGTTGTCGGCGTCGTCGAAGATTCGGCCGATTTCGCCGGCGCGGGCGGAAAGCGCTTCCGAACCCTCGGCGATGCGCGCCATCAGCTGCTGGTCGGCACCGTCGAAGATGCGGCCGAGATCGGTGGCACGGGCGGCCAGCGCTTCGGCCGATTCCGTGATGCGCATCGAGAGCCGCTCGTCGGCTCCCTCGAAGTTGCGCAGGATGTCGCCGGCGCGGGCAGCCAGCGACTGCGCCGTTTCGACGGCGCGGGCAACCAGCTTCTGGTCGGCGGCATCGAAGGTATTGGCGATGTCACCGGCGCGTGCAGCCAGCTTGTCGGCGGTTTCCTCGGCGCGAGCCATCAGCGCGTTCGAGGCGTCGTCGGCGCGCGCCATCAGCATATTGGACGTATCCTGGGCGCGCTCGTGCAGGCGGCGGTCCGCCGCCTCGAAGGCCTGGGCGATGTCCTCGGCCCTGGAAAGCAGTGCGGCGGAAGTCTGCTCGGCGCGTTCTGCGATTTTGCGGTCGGCGTCGCTGAAAGCCTCACCGGCCTGCTCGTGCAGGGTGCTGGTGACTTCCATGACCTTGTCGCGCAACGCGCCCGCCACGAACACGGCGGTCTTTTCCAGCACGCCGCGGACATTGTCGACGCCGGTCGACAGCGCACGCTCCATGGTGCCGGCGCGCTCCTCGATGACACCGGTCTGCCGGTTGAAGGCCTGCTCGATCTTCTCGACGTCGGCGGCAATGGCGGCCGAGATGTCGCTGCTCCTGGCGGCGATCTGGTCGATATGGCCGGACACCGAACGATCGACGTCCTTGCGCGCGTCGGCGAGCTTGACGAGATCGTCTTCCAGGGCCTTGGCCAGGATGTTGCGGCCTTCGGACAGCTTGCCGACATGGCCGGCGATGACGTCGTCGATCTCCGAGCGGCTTTCCCTCAGCTTTTGAAGGTCCGCTTCGAGGGCGCGCTTGAGGATATCGCGTCCCTCTGCGAGCTTTTCGACCTGGCCGGCGACGAGGCCGTCGATGCCGGAACGGCTTTCGGCCAGCTTGGCGAGATCGGCCTCAAGGGCGCGTGTAAGCACATCGCGGCCTTCCGCCAGCTTCTCGACCTGGCCCGCGACAAGGCCGTCAATGCCGGCGCGGCTCTCGGCGAGCTTGGCGAGGTCGGCTTCAAGAGCGCGGGTAAGGATGTCGCGGCCTTCCGAAAGCTTCTCGACCTGGCCGGCGACAAGGCCGTCGATCGAGGCACGGCTTTCGGCAAGCTTGGCGAGGTCGGCCTCCAGGGCGCGCTTGAGGATGTCGCGGCCCTCGGCGAGCTTCTCGACCTGGCCGGACACAAGGCCGTCGATGCTGGAACGGCTCTCGGCGAGCTTGGCAAGATCGTCCTCGAGCGCCTTGGACAGCGTCGCGCGGTTCTGCAACAGCTGGTCGGCATGGGTCTGCATGAGGCCGCTGGCATTGGCCATATCGGCATCGAGGGCGCGCGAAAGCTCGGCGCGGTGGCCGGTGATCTTATGCGAATGATCGACGATGGCGCCCTGGATGGTGTTGAGGTCGGCCTCCAGCGCGCGCTTGAGGATATTGCGGCCCTCGGCGAGCTTCTCGACCTGGCCGGCTACCAGCCCGTCGATGCTGGAACGGCTCTCCGCCAGCTTGGCGAGATCGTCTTCCAGCGACTTCGACAGCACCGAACGGTCCTGGACGAGCCTGTTCTGATGGTCGGCGATGGCGCCGCTTACATTCTGCAGATCATCCTGCAAGGCGCTAGACAAGGTCGCGCGATCCTGCGCGAGCCTGTTCTGGTGATCGGCGACGGCGCCGCTGACGGCCTGCAGGTCGGCTTCGAGCGCTTTCGAGAGCTGCGAGCGATCCTCCAGCATCTTGTCCGAGTGTCCCGCAATGGCACCCTTGATGGTGTTGAGGTCGGCCTCCAGGGCGCGCTTGAGGATATCGCGGCCTTCGGCGAGCTTCTCGACCTGGCCGGCGACCAGCCCGTCGATGCTGGAACGGCTCTCCGCCAGCTTGGCGAGGTCGGCTTCCAATGTCTGCGACAGCAGGCTGCGGTCGTCGGCGAGCTTGCCGGCGTGGCTGTCGATCAGGCCGCGGATGCCGCTCAGATCGCTTTCAAGCGCGCGGCTAAGTTCGCCGCGGTCCTCGGCGAGCTTGGTCGAGTGGGTCTCGATCAAGCCGCGGATGCCGATGATGTCGGTTTCGAGCGCCTTGGCGAGCACGGCGCGGCCCTCGGCGATCTTCTCGACCTGACCGGCGACAAGGCCGTCGATCGAGGCGCGGCTGTCCTGCAGCTTGCCGAGATCGGCCTCCAGCGCGCGCGCCAGGATGTTGCGGCCCTCGGCCAACTTCCCGACATGGCCGGCGACCATTTCATCAATCATTGTACGGGCTTGGACAAGTCTGCCCGAGTCTTCGTTCATGGCCTGAGACAGGCGGTTGCGGCCTTCCTCGAGCTGCTCCAGATGGCTGCCCAGCGACGCATCGATGGCGGCGCGCGACTCGTTGACCTTGCGCAGATCCTCTTCCAGCGCACGCGAGATCAGGCCGCGGCCTTCCGCCAGCTTCTGCACCTGGTTGGTGACGGCGGCATCGATCGCGGCGCGGCCCTCTGCGAATTTCGCCAGGTCCTCCTGCATTGCGGCAGCCATGCGTTCGCGGCTTTCCGAGAGCGCGCGGCTGTGGTTGTCGACGGCTTCCTCGATGCCGACACGGGCATCGGCCAGCCGCTGGATGTCGGAATCGAAGGAGCGCGACACCACATGTCGGGCTGCTTCCATACGCCCGGCGAAGTCGGTGGCGCGGGCTTCGAGCATGGAGGAGGTCGAGGAGATGATGTCGGCCATATCGGCGCCGATCTGGGTCTTGCCCTGATCGATCATCGCCGACAGCGTGTCCTTGCTCTCCGCGAAGGCGTGGGCGATTTCCTTGGCGCGCTCCACCATCGTCTCGTTGATCTGACGGGCGCGCGCTTCGAGGGCGGCGTTGAGCTTCTGCGTGCCGGTGTCGAGCGCCTCGGCGCGGGTCTGGAATTCGCTGATCAGCGCCTGGCCGCGTTCGGCAAGCGTCCGTTCGATGCCGCTGAGGCTCGCCTCGAACTCCGAGTTCAAGGTGCGCGCCGCGCCGCCCAGCAGCGAGACCATGCCATGGGTGCGGTCGTCGAGCAGGTCGGTCAGCGAACGGGTCAGGCCGTCCGTGGTGTCGGTCAGCTTGGCGATACGGGTGTCGAGGAGGCTCGCGAAAGCCTCGCCGGAAGTCGAAAGACGGTCGGTGATGTTGTCCAGGCGCGATTCCACGGAATCGAAGATCGACGTCGAGCTTTCATTGATGCGATCGATCAGCGTGTCGCCGGAATTGTTGATCGTCATCGACAGCTTGGTCGATGCGTTGAGGATCGAGTCGCGGATGATGTCGCTGGCCGCGCCGATCTCGTCGCGCAGCGTCTCGTGAGCGCCGGCAATGGAGGCGCGCACGCGCTCGGCATGGGTGACGACCGCCTCGCGCTCGCTGCCGAGACCATCGACCAGCGAACGGATGCGGGCTTCGTTCTCGGAATAGGAGCGTTCGATCTGGCTGACTTCGCCGTGGACAAGCGTTTCGAGCTCGACCGCTCGGGCCAGGGTGCGCTCGATGCCTTCGCCCATGGCCGCCACCTCGCGGCGAACGGCCTGGCCGATCATCATGACACGGTCCTGGGCGAGGTTTTCAGGCTCCGCAAGGCGGAAGGCGACCTCGGTCATGGATTGCGCGGCGATGCGCATTTCCTGCGCGCGCCGGATCATGGCGGCAAACGCCCAGAACAGGATGACCGGAACGATCGCGGCAACCGCAAGGCCGATCAGCTCTGGACGGGCGAAGAACTGGTCGAAGGTACGGATCTTCCAGATGCCGGGGCCGAACAACAGGTTGGCCAGGCCGCCGGCGCCGGCGATCCAGGCCAGCGAGATAAAGGCGATCACCCAGTAGACGGTGCTCGACGCACGCCGGTTGAGGCTGTGCAGCAGCGTCTTGTAGTCCTTCTGGCGGTCGTCATTGGCGGGCGTGAAACCTGCGGGAGGGGTAAAGCCGGTCGACTGCCCATTGCGCGGCTCGACCGGACGCAACTCGGCAGGCTTGGCCGCTGGCGCCCTGGGAGCCTGGGAGGTGGCAGGCTGGGGATTGTTTGCCGGCTCGGTCCTCTGGCTGCGGCCCTCGCGCGCCAACTCGTCGGCTGCCGCCGAAATCTGCGCTTCGAGGTCCTCCATCGACGCCGCCATGTCGAGGCCGCCGTCGTCGCCGTCAAGGTCAAGGTCAAGCGCCTTTTCCAGTTCCGCGGCTACGTCACTCTCGAGAGACTTGGTCGTCGTTGGTTTCTTAGCCATGCCTTCGCTACCCTGTACTAGCTGCCGCGGGACTTATGATTTTGGCCTGATTCTGGCCCGATTCTGGCTTGTCTATCCCGAGCAGGAGGCTGAAAAATGGACCTTCGTATCGTAATGACACACAGGGGTAAAGAAAACATGCATTCCGGGCGATACGTAAAACTTTAAATATAAGGTTAACGGAGACGTGATCCGACTGCCTCCGTGACAACATTTTTCGCCTGCAGTCGTTAACCCGTTGGCGACCGGTGTCGCCTATTTTCTTGGGCCCGTCTGCCCGCTTTATGGAGTTGCAGTGCGTATGCGTGGCGAAAGTGGTATTGCGTTTTCCATGCCGGGGGGAGATGCCTCCGGAACGGCTGGAGCCCGACCGGTTGATCTCGGCCATCTGGCGCGCCAGACGATGGGTGACCGCGACCTCGAACGCGAGGTGCTGGCGCTGTTCGTCCACCAGTCGCTCACCGTCCGCGACCAGATCGCCGACGCCGACGCGAGGCAAAGGGTGCTCCTAGCGCATGGCCTGAAGGGCTCGGCGCGCGGCATCGGCGCCTTTGCGGTGGCCGATTGCGCGGCGATCATCGAAAGTCAGCCGGAAGACGTCCGGGCGCTCAAGAGGCTCAGCACGCTGATCGAGGAAGTGCGCGACTTCATCGCCGGGATCAGCCGCTAGCACCATCTTTTTGAAAAACGTCATTTCGTGGCGCTTTCGCGCCGCAGTTGACTTGTCCGGTGGAGTGATTATCTCGGCTGCGACTCCTCAGGTGACTTAATGACAAAGCTGACTTACATCGCCCATGACGGGACCCGGTTTGACGTGGAGGCCGAAAACGGCTCGACCGTCATGGAAAACGCGATCCGCAACGCGGTGCCCGGCATCGAAGCCGAATGCGGCGGCGCCTGCGCCTGCGCGACCTGCCATGTCTATGTCGATGAAGCATGGACGGCCGAGGTCGGCGAGCCGGAGGCGATGGAAGAGGACATGCTGGACTTCGCCTATGACGTCCAGCCGAACTCGCGTCTCTCCTGCCAGATCAAGGTGCGCGACGCGCTCGATGGGCTAATCGTTCGGGTCCCCGAACGCCAGGGTTAAGGTGCGTCGATATTCAGGTGAGGCCGGCCTGCAAATGCCGGTTCCTGCGCTTCCGGTGCTCACGTAGTTTAAGTACGCTCCGCTCCGGCCTTCGCCGGCCGAAGCCCTCATAAGGGTCTCCGCTCCATGAAGGCTACGGCCGGCGTAGGCCGGTTCTCGGAACCCGCCCAGTTTGGTCGCTTCGCGCCCGTCTTCGACTCCGGCTCGGCCTGACCTGAATCTCGACACACCTTAATCACCTTCCAAATTTTCTTTCGCGCTGGCTGCTTGGCAGCAGGCGATAGCTCATGCAGTCTCGCTTCATTCCCAAAAAGGGGCGCAGCGCATGAGCGAGACCATCAAGACGGACGTTCTCATTGTCGGGGCAGGGCCGATCGGGCTGTTTGCCGTGTTCGAGCTCGGCCTGCTCGACATGAAATGCCATCTCATCGACATTCTCGACCGTCCCGGCGGGCAATGCGCCGAGCTCTATCCGGAGAAGCCGATCTACGACATTCCCGGCTGGCCGACGATCTCCGCGCAAGGCCTTGTCGACAAGCTGATGGAGCAGATCCATCCGTTCAAGCCGGAGTTCACGTTCAATCGCATGGTGTCGAGCCTGGAAAAGCTCGAGGACGGAACCTTTCGCGTCGCGACCGACGAAGGCGAGATGTTCGAGGCCAAGGTGGTGGTGATCGCCGCCGGTGGCGGCTCGTTCCAGCCCAAGCGCCCGCCCATTCCGGGCATCGAGGCGTATGAAGGCAAGAGCGTCTTCTATTCCGTCCGGCGCATGGAGGAATTCCGCGGCCATGACCTCGTCATCGTCGGCGGCGGCGATTCGGCGCTCGACTGGACGCTCAACCTGCAGCCGATCGCCAAAAGCGTGACGCTGGTTCATCGCCGCCCGGAATTCCGGGCCGCGCCCGACAGCGTCAACAAGATGTATGCCATGCAGGAAATGAAGCAGCTCGCATTCCTGGTCGGCCAGGTCAGCGGCCTTGCCGGCGCCGACGGTCAGCTTGCTTCAGCGATCATCAAGGGCGGCCCGGGCGGCGACGTCGAGGTGCCGTGCACCCGCATGCTGCCATTCTTCGGCCTCACCATGAAGCTCGGGCCGATCGCCGAATGGGGCCTTAACCTGCACGAGAATCTGATCCCGGTGGATACCGAGAAGTTTCAGACGTCGGTCCCGGGAATCTTCGCCGTCGGCGACATCAACTGGTATCCCGGCAAACTGAAGCTGATCCTGTCAGGCTTCCACGAGGTGGCGCTGATGGCGCAGGCCGCCAAGCGCATCGTCAGCCCGGGCGAGCGCATAGTCTTCCAGTACACGACCTCGTCGACCAGCTTGCAGAAGAAGCTCGGCGTCCACGACTGAGGTACGCCGTATTCAGGTGAGGCCGGCCTGCGAACGGCAGCTTCCTGCGCTTCCGGTGCTCACGTACTTAAAGTACGCTCCGCTCCTTCGCCGGCCGAAGCCCTCATAAGTGTCTCCGTTCTATGAAGGCTACGGCCGGCGTAGGCCGGTTCTCGGAAGCCACCATTCTCGACTCGGCCTGACCTGAATCTCGACATACCTCAACACGCCGCAGATGAGTCTACTCCGCGAGCACGGGCGCGGCATGCTCTTCGCGGCCGCGCAATTCCTTTTCCGGCATCAGGAAGAGCGCGACAAGCGTCAGAACGAGCGTGATGCCGGCGGCGACGAAGATCATCACGAACGGCAACGCCGATGCCAGCTGAATATGCGTCTGCGAGCCTTCTGCGGAGAGCGGCAGGCCGTAGCCGAGCGCAACCGCGCCAAGCATGGCGACACCGAGCGCGCCGCCCAGCGTGCGCAGGAAGGTCAGCACGCCCGTCGCGACGCCGAGATGCGCGCGATCGACGGCATTCTGGACCGAGACGGTGGCAACCGGGAATGTGGTTCCGCTGCCCAGGCCGATCAGAGTGGTCAGGATTTCCACCTCGAGCAGCGAGGCGTGTTCGGCAATGGCACTGAGCAGACCAATGCAGACAATGGCCAGGCTGACGCCGATCATGGCGATGCGCTTGTAGTGGACGAAGCGTGGGATCATGCGGCCGCTGAAGGTCGCGCCGGCGACCGTGCCGAGCAGGAGGCCGAGCATCGCGGTGCCGGATTCGCTGACCGAAAGCCCGACGATCGATTGCAGATAGACCGGCAGGTAGACCGACGCGCCGATGTTGGCGGCCTGCAGCAGGAACATCGATAGTGTGCCGGCGAGCACGATCGGGTTGCTCAGGACTTCCAGCGAGATCAAAGGCTCGGCTGCCCTCAGCAGCCTTAGCGCGAAGAAGGCCCAGAACACGGCCGAGCAGGCGACCAGCCCGAGGATTTCGCGGGAGAACCAGGGATAGGCGCTGCCGCCCCAGTTGAGCGCCAGGAGCAGCAGCGACGTGGCGATGACCAGCAGCACCGCGCCCAGGCCGTCGATGCGGTGGTTCTTGGCCGCGATCGGCAGCTTCCTCAGCGGATTGTTGATGATGGCCATGGCCAGGAAGCCGATCGGCAGGTTGATCCAGAAGATCAGCGACCAGTGCAGGTGCTCGGCGAAGACTCCGCCGAGCAGCGGACCGGCGACGCTGGCGACCGCCCAGGTGCCGGAGATCCAGGCTGCATAGCGCGCTCGTTCGCGCGGCGGCACGAGATCGCCGATGACCGTCTGGGCCAGCGCGAAGAGACCGCCGCCGCCGGCGCCCTGGATGGCGCGGCCAATGACCAGCACCAGCATGTTGGGAGCAAGCGCGCTGACCAGCGACCCGAGCAGGAAGACAAGGATGGCGGCGTAGATGACCGGACGGCGTCCGTAGACATCGGAAATCTTGCCGTAGAGCGGCGCCATGGCGGTCGCGGTCAAAAGATAGCCGGTGACGATCCACGGCAGATACTCGGCATGACCGAGCGAGCGAGCGATCGTGGGCAGGGCAGGAGCTACGATGGTCTGATCAAGGGCCGCCAGCAGCATCGATAACAGCACGCCGCCGATGATGGCGTTCTTCTCGCTCTCGCTCATCGGCGCGGCTTTCGCCGCCATCGTTTCGACGGTCTGGTCCATGCGTCATTCTTTCAAAGGCTGATGCCTGGCGCGCCAAGACGGCTTTGGCCGGTCGCGCCGTTCATTCCCATCGCGGATGAGGGTCCGGGGTGTTTCGAACCGCTATATGTCGTTCGATATAGGCCGATTTCGACCGCCGCTCGAAAATTTTTGCGATCTGGCACCATGTTTGGGTGAGATTGGCCTTGGGCTCCCGCAGGTCAAGGCGGCGGCAGTTGGCCGGCTTCAACGCGCTCCATGCGGTAGCGCATCAGCCGAAGGATACGGCTTTCGAAATTGACGCTCTCGACCCGGTCGAAGCGCAACTGGTCCTGGTCGTGCCTGGTGAGCTCTTCTGCCTGGATCGCGGCGGCCTTCACCTTCGCCTGTTCGCAAGTCTTCTGCACAGGAGCGGCCTTCAGCGCATCCTCGAGCGCGCGCGCATGGTTCTTGGCGATCTCGACATGGCGCTCCTCATGCCGCTTGATGTCGGCCGACAGCGTGTCCCAGAACAGCCTGACATCGGGGTCGGCTTTGCGCGGGCGCCGCCACTCGGGGAGGATCACCTTGACCTTCACGGTAACGACCGCGTCAGCGATGCGGCAAGAGTCCGCGCCTTGCGCATAGCTGATGCGGGTGGTGAAGGCCATTTGCGTGGCGCCTGGATGCCGCGAGCCGGTGCTCTTCACCTCGGGGCCGTTTCTCGACAGCTGGTTCTGGATATCGTCGAGCGTGCGGCCGCCGACGCTGAAATAGCTGTAGGTCTTGACCAGATTGGCCGCGCCCGCCGGCATGGCGGTCAAGGCGAGCATCAGGGCGCAGAGCAGGGGTCGCTTCATCATATTGCCTCTTCACGCACCTTGCTTTAGGGCCGTCGCCAGCGCAACGAAATTGATTTCGCGCGGATCACGCATGGTTGATGGACAATGACGACAAGGCGATGGCAGCTGGCGCATGGACGCTATCTCGACCTCGGTCCGAAGGCGGTCGTCGTCGGCATCCTCAATGTGACGCCCGACAGTTTTTCGGACGGCGGGCTGTTCATCGCGCCTGAAAAGGCGCTGGAGCAGGCGCGCCGCATGGTGAAAGAGGGCGCCGCCGTCATCGATGTCGGCGGGGAATCGACGCGGCCGGGTTTCGCCCCGATCTCGGCCGAGGAAGAGCAGGCGCGCGTGCTGCCGGTCATCGCGGCGCTCGCCGCTTCCGGCGAGGCGCTGATTTCGGTCGACACCTATCGCGAGGACACCGCTCGGCTTGGCGTCGCCGCCGGCGCCCATATCGTCAACGACGTCTGGGGGCTGCAGCGCGAGCCGGGCATCGCGCGCGTCGCCGCTGAGACCGGCGCCGGGCTCGTCATCATGCATACCGGGCGCGAACGGCAGAAGCTGCCCGACGTGATCGAGGACCAGTTCCTCTTCCTGCGCAAATCGCTGGAGATCGCGCACGCCGCGAAGGTCGCCGACAGCCAGATCGTGCTCGATGCCGGCTTCGGCTTCGCCAAGGAAACGGCGGAGGAAAACCTCGACCTGATGGCGCGGTTTTCCGAGCTCCAGGCGCTCGGCTATCCGTTGATGGCCGGGACCTCGCGCAAGCGCTTCATAGGCAACGCGACGGGGCGCGAGCCCGCCGACCGGGCAGCCGGCACGGCGGCTACCAGTGTCATCCTTCGCTTGAAGGGAGCCGACCTGTTTCGCGTCCACGATGTCGCAATCAACGTGGATGCGCTGGCGGTCACCGATGCTATGCTTGCCCGCGAAACCGAGCTTCCTCCCGGACACTGATCATGTACGTCATCCGCATGAAGAACTGCGCCTTCTTCGCCCGCCACGGCGTGCTGGACGAGGAGGAGACGCTTGGCCAGCGTTTCTATGTCGATGCCGAACTGACGGTCGAACCCAGCCGTCCGCTGACGGAGGATTCCATCGAGGATACCGTCAATTACGGCGTCGCCTTCGCGGTCATCGAGAAGATCGTGACAGGACATCGCCGCTTCCTGATCGAGGCGCTGGCGCTGGAGGTCGCTAAGGCGCTGACGGCCAGGTTTTCGCAGATCAGGAAGGCCGAGATCACCGTGCGCAAACCCAACGCGCCGGTGCCTGGCGTGCTCGATTACGTCGAGGTGACCGTTGTCTGGCCAGAATAGCGCTGTCTACCTCAGTCTCGGCGGCAATCTCGGCGACCCGGCGAAGTCCATGGGCGCGGCATTGCGTATGCTGGATGGCGACGACGCGACGCGTATCACCGCCGTCTCCTCGCTTTACCGTACGCCGCCCTGGGGCAAGCTCGACCAACCCGATTTCCTCAACGCCGCCGCCGCGATCGAGACGACGCTTTCGCCACGCGCGCTGCTCGACCTTTGCCTCGATGTCGAGAAGCGATTGAAGCGCGTGCGCGAGGAGCGCTGGGGCCCGCGCCTGATCGATATCGACATATTGGTGTTCGGCGACCGGGTGATCCACGAGACCGGGCTCGAAGTGCCGCATCCGCGCATGCTGGAGCGCGCCTTCGTGCTGGCGCCCTTGGCCGAGATCGCGCCGGGGCTTTCGGTCGCCGGCAGGAGCGTGTCGGAACGGCTCGGCGCCGTCGATATTTCCGGCATCGAGCGGCTGCCGTCCGGCCGCGAATGGTGGCTTGGGTAAAGCCGGCTGCTCAGCCGGAAAAACCGCCGCCGTCCAAAAATGCCTGCTCCTCGGCGGTCGTCGCGCGGCCGAGCATCCGGTTGCGATGCGGGAAGCGTCCGAAGCGCCGGATGATCTCGAGATGCTCCTCGGCATATTTCAGGTAGTCGGGCGCCTTGGCGGCTGTGAGTTGCACCGACCGCTCCTGGTCCGCCAGCAATTCGGAATGCTCGAAGGGCAGATAGAGAAAGACGCGAACCAGTTCTTCCAGTTCCATATCCTGGCCCGCTGCGATCGCCCTGTCGGCGAAGTATCTGGCCAGCGGATCGGTTGCGCACATGTGGCCGGTGCCGCGGAAGCAGTTGCGCGGGAACTGATCGAGCAGGATCATCAGCGCCAGCGATCCTTCGGCATGCGCGTTCCAGTCGTCGCATTCGCGCCGCGCGGCGGCGTAGTGCAGCTCCAGAAAGCGGTTACCGAAATCCGTGTCGAAGGCGTCGCTCTTTTCGAACCAGGCGTCCTCGCCGGCATCACGCCAGAATTTCGTAACGGAAAGCGCTCGCGGATCGAGCTCTGCCATGCGTTGCCCTTCAGTTCTTGGTCTCTGCGTTGTTCAGCACGACCGCGGTTTCCTGGTTCAGCGCCCGGCCGGCACGGCGCGGCTGGGTGAGCGGCGTCGGGATCGGCGTGCCGATGTTGCCCTTGAGGAAGCGCTGGCCGGCGCGCACGCCCTCGGCCAACTGCGTCTCGAAGCGCGCTTCGTCGCGGCGCCGCACATCCTCGATGACCTCGGCGACTTCTTCCGGATCGACGCCAAGCGCCTCCAGGGCGGAGCCGCCGAAGACCAGCGCCGATTCGAAAGTCTCGCGCATCTGATAGTCGACGCCGGCGCGCACCAGCTGCAGCGCGGTGCCTCGGTCGAAGGCGCGCGCCAGGATGGTGACTAGAGGGAACTCGGCCTTGATCAGCTGGGCGATGCGCACGGCCGCGTCCGGCTTGTCGACGCAGATCAGGACGGCCCGGGCGCGCCCGGCGCCGGCCGCATGCAAGATGTCCAGCCGCGTGCCGTCGCCGTAATAGACCTTGAAGCCGAAATCGGCCGCCGCCTGGATCATCTCCACCTCGTTGTCGATGATCGAGACGTCCATTCCGCGCAGCAAGAGCGGCTGGCTGGCGATCTGGCCGAAGCGGCCGAAGCCGATGATCAAGACGCTGCCGGTGAGGCCATCGGCGATGTCGACGCCATCGAGGGACTGCTCGTCGCGCGGGGTCAGGTAACGCAGCGCAATGATCGCCAAGGGCGTCAGCACCATGGAGATGATGACGATGGCGGTCAGCGTGGCGTTGGCCTGCCCATCGATGATGCCGACCGCGGCGGCGGAGGAATAAAGCACGAAGGCGAACTCGCCGCCCTGCGCCATGAAGACGGCGCGTTCGAGCGCCTCGCGGTGGCTGCTCTTCAGAATACGCGCGACGGCGTAGATGCCGACAGCTTTCATGACCATGTAGGCGACGACATAGACGGCGACGAGCCGCCAGTTCTGGGCCACGACTGCAAGGTCCAGCGACATGCCGACGGCGAGGAAGAACAGGCCGAGCAGGATGCCGCGGAACGGCTCGATATCGGCTTCGAGCTGGTGGCGGAAGGTCGATTCCGACAGGAGCACGCCGGCGAGGAAGGCGCCCATCGCCATCGACAGGCCGGAAAGCTGCATGGCCAGGGCCGATCCCAGCACCACAAGCAGCGCGGCGGCGGTCATGACTTCCCGGGCGCGGGCGTCGGCCAGGATGCGGAAGAGCGGATTGAGCAGGTAACGGCCGGCCACGACCAGTCCGACGATCGCCGCGATGCCGATGCCGACTTCGATCAGCCGCTCCGAAAGGCTGGTTTCGGCGCCGCCGGGCGCGAGGAACGCCACCAGCGCCAGCAGCGGCACGATCGTCAGGTCTTCGAGCAGGAGGATCGAGACGATGCGCTGGCCTTTCGGCGCGGCGATCTCGCCGCGTTCCTCCAGCAACTGCATGACGATCGCCGTCGAGGTCAGCACGAAGCCGGCGCCGGCGACGAAGGACTGCGCGATGGGAAAGCCTCCGGCCAGTCCGACCAGGGTCAGAAGCACGGCGCAGACGCCGACCTGCAAGGCACCCAGGCCGAAGATCTCGCGACGCAGCCCCCAGAGCCGCGACGGCTGCATTTCCAGGCCGATGATGAACAGGAACATGACGACGCCGAGCTCTGCGACATGGAGGATCGATCCCGATTCGGAAAAGACGCGCAGGCCGAACGGGCCGATGACCACGCCGGCGGCGAGGTAGCCGAGGATCGAACCCAGCCCCATGCGCTTGAAGATCGGCACGGCGACGACGCCCGCGGCGAGCAGCGCCACCACCTGCACCAGATCGCTGCCCGAGCCTTCAACCGCCATGCCTGCCTTCCCTGTTGTCTCGAAGCACTCCTTGCATGCACCGGGAGCGGGAGGCAAGGGCAGCGGGCCTGCCAGGTCGGGTAGGCGGCCGTTGAAGCGGCCTCCGCTTGCCTGCCGGACGTTCGGCATCTATATCACGCCAATGCCTGACTATTCGTCCCGGCCGTCGCCGGCGACTTATATCCCGATGGATGCGCTCAGCGAAGTCCTGCAAGACTTTCGCTTGAGTGGCGTCAACTATGGCCGCTGCGAGCTGCGCCATCCATGGAGCATCGCGTTTCCGCAACAGCCGTTGCTTCGCTTTCACTTTGTCGGCCAGGGTCCGTGCTGGATCCATACCGATGCGGAAGGCTGGCAGGAGTTGCGCGATGGCGATCTGGTGCTGCTGCCGCAAGGCATCGCCCACCGGCTGGCCAGTGCGCCAGACGTCGCTGGCGATTCGCTCGAAGGTTGCCAGGTGACCAAGTTGGGGAGCAATGTCTGCGAGGTGGTGCGGCAAGGAACGGGCGCGACAAGCACCCTTTTCTGCGGCTCCATGACCTTGGGCGCCTGTGCGCTTAACCCGCTGATCACGTTGATGCCGCCGATCATCAAGGGGTGCGACGTGGCTGGCAATGACCCGGTCGTTGGTCCTTTGCTGGCGGCCATGACGGCCGAGGCCGCGCAACCGCAGATGGGCAGCGCCACTATTCTGTCGCGCATGGCGGACTTGCTGGCAGCCCGGCTTATCCGCTGCTGGGTCAATTGCACCGGAGCCTCGACCACAGGTTGGCTCGCCGCCATCCGCGACCCTCATATCGGACGCGCTCTGGCAGCAATGCACCGTGACCCCGGCCATAACTGGACGCTCGAAAGCCTCGCAACCCTGGCAGGCCAATCGCGCTCGATTTTCGCCGAGCGCTTCAGCGCGATGTTGGGGGAGGGTGCCGCACGCTATCTCGCACGTCTGCGCATGCAGCTTGCCCGGGAGTTGCTGGGCCAAGACGGCTTGTCCGTCGCCGAGGTCGCCACCCGTTTGGGCTATGATTCCGAGGCATCCTTCGCGCGCGCGTTCAAGCGCATCACCAACGTCTCGCCGGGCGTTGTGCGTCGCACAATTTCCGGACGAATTGACATGAATTTCGGATTTTAGGATACATATCATCCGAAAGGACTCGTCTATGAGTATCTCCAATCTTTGGAGATATTCTGATGACAGACACAACATTACAGCTTGAAGACGGGGCGCTGGAGCTTGATGCCGCCGCGCCAGTCGCGTGGAACGCAACCACTTGGTTCGCGGTCATTTCGCTGGCCGCCACCAGCTTTGCCCTGGTGTCCGCCGAATTCCTCCCGGCAGGTCTGTTGACGCCGATGGCGCGCGATCTCGGCATCAGCGAGGGAACGGCCGGGCAGGTCGTCACCGCCACCGCTTCCGTCGGCGCCGTGACGGCCATGCTGAGCAATGTCCTCATCGGCCGATTGAACCGCAAGACGGTGTTGGTTGGCCTCAGCGCCTTGGCGGTCGGTTCCAATATTCTTGCGGCGCTGGCGCCAAATTTCTGGCTGTTGTTGCTCGGCCGGGCTGGGCTCGGAATTGCGATCAGCGCCTTCTGGGCCCTTTCGGTTGCGGTCGTAGCAAGGCTCGTTGGCGCCAATGCGACAGGTCGAGGCATGGGTATCGTCACCCTCGGCGTCTCGCTTGCCACCATCGCCGCGCCGTCGATGGGCGCGTTGATCAGCGACTGGCTGGGATGGCGTAGCGCCATGGCCATGACAGCGGGACTGGCCGTGGTTGCCGGGCTGCTGCAGTTGCTGAGCTTGCCGACCTTGCCTGCAACAGCCAGCAACAGTCTTGGGGACGTGTTCCGGTTGACACGGCGGCGCGGCATTCAACTCGGCATGCTTGCCATTCTTCTGCTGATGACGGGGCATTTTGCCGGCTCAGTCTATGTGCGTCCCTTCCTCGAACAGGTGACGCTCCTGGCAACCGGGCCAATTGCGCTGGCCCTGCTCGGATTTGGCATCGCCGCCGTGGTCGGCAACGTTGCCGGCGGTCGCATGGCCGACGCCAATATCCGCGTGGCTCTGGTGGTTACTGCGGCGTTGATGGCATTCGCGGCGCTGGCATTGGTGCTTTGGGGTGTGCACATCGGCGTTGCATTCGGGTTCGTCACACTTTGGGGCTTGGCCTTCGGCATGGGGCCGGTGGTGCTGCCGACCAATCTGTCGCGCGCGGCGCCTGATGCGCTGGAAGCAGCGGGCAGCCTGATGGTCGTCTCTTTCCAAGTTGCCATCACCACCGGCGCGGTTGTCGGCGGCTATGTCGTGGACACCTATGGCGCAACGGGGCCCTTGACCCTGACCGCCATCCTTGCCGTGTCGACGGTGGTGTTGGCGCTGCTGCAGCCTCGCGACTGAACTTTGCTCCAGCTGACGCGGAGGACTGAATTCCGGTCCGCCGCGATATTGCAGCCTGGTTACACAAGTTTATGCGGTTCGCTCGTTGCGTGCCGCCACAATCAGCGGTTATGGCACGTTCGGCTTCGGCCATTGGAGGCGGCCGCGATGGGCGGCTGCCTTTTTTGAGGAGATGATTGACATGAAGAAGTTTTTGCTCGTTGCCGTCGGTGTTGCGGCGCTGGCCGGTTCCGCTTGCTCCAAGGCGCCGGAATGCACGCAGGAGATGGCCGCCAAGAAGGCGCAGGACATGGCCACCGCGCTCCAGGAAGCCATCACCAAGGATCCGACCAAGGCGGCCGACCTGACCGCAAAGGTGCAGGCCGTGACGACGAAGTATCAGGGCGCGACGACGCTCGACGAAGCCTGCAAGGCCTATGACGAGCTGACCGCCACCATCAAGGGTTGAGCTCAACCATCGATGAATGCGAAGGCGGTGGCCAAGTGGCCGCCGCCTTTTTGTTTGCGCGACCGAGCGCCCGATCAGTTCTTGGCGATGGCGCCGACTTCGACCGAATCGATCCGCTTCAGGCTCATGCCGATCACCGGGACCAGCTGATCGTTGACGCGCACGGCCACTGTCACGGTCATCGAATTGCCGTCGGGGACACGCGCCTGCATGACGCCGTTCAACTGCTTGCGGTTGATGGTGAAGACGACCTTCTGGGCGTCGACGACATTGCCGCCGACAATGTCCATGCCGCTTTCGGTCGAGCCGCCCATGAAGGTGCCCCTATAACCATCGCGTCCCTTGCGTTCGACGCTGGCCGACATCTTTTGCGTGAACACGCCGACCCTGCAGCCGCCGTCAAGCGTCATGCCGAGCTTGCTGGCGGGCGTCGAGCCATTGAAATCGCAGGTGAATTTGGTGCCCTTGTACTTGCCGGCGATGATCTCGCCAGGGCCGACCCATCTGCCTTCGACGGAACGGAAAAACTGCTTGTCCGGCTCTGCGCCAAAGGCCTTTTCGACGAGGCCGAGTGGCGCGGCAATCGCAACGGCGGCAGGCAGGACGCAGGACAGGATTACGCTTCTCATAGACGACACCCGGCACGACAGGTTCTATTCTTGGGACTAGGCTGACCATGGAGAAGATTGGTTAATGCTTCGTCACTGGAGCATGATGCCGATAAGTGTGAAGCGGTTTTCGGACGACATCATGCTCCACTTCTTTGACTCAGAGCGGTGGCATTCGCGTTTACCCTATTGGTCCGTCCGACCGTCTTTCTTTGTCGCGAAGGAGGTCAGTGCCGAGAGGAAATCGCCGAGGCCGGGGCGCTTCACGGCGATGAACGGCAAGGGGCGGGCGGTTTCCATTGCGGCGATGCCGATACGCGCCGTCATCATGCCGTTGACCACGCCTTCGCCGAGCTTTGCCGAGAGCTTCGCGGCAAGCCCGTGGCCGACGATCTGCTGCACGAAACTGTCGCCCACCGCGATCGAGCCGGTCACCGCCAGATGCGCGAGAACGCCGCGCGCCAGGCGAAAGAAGCCGAGCGTGCCTGGACGGCCGCCGTAAAGCTCGGATAGGCGCCGGATCAAGCGCCCAGCCTCGAACACGACATAGGCGATGTCGACCAGCGCGCGGGGGCTGACCGCCGTGATCAGCGACACGCGCTTGGCGGCCTCGAGAACCATGATCTTGGCGCGGGCATCGAGGGGCGACAGGATTTCGGTCTCGGCCAGCCGCACCAGATTGGCGCCGTCGATGATCTCGCCGCGCAGCTCGGCAAGCGAACGGCGTCCGGCCGCGGTCTCGGGTTTCGCTGCGACGAAGGCCGAGAGCTCGTCGACCAGGGCGCGTGCGGCCTTGGGATCGTCGCGCGCCACGGCATCCAGCGCCCGTTTCTGCATCTTTTCGACTTCGGCCAGGCGGGCGATGGCGAGGAATTCGCGGATGAGGATGACGATCAGCGAAAGCAGCGCGATCGCCGCCATGCCGGCCGCCAGCCAGCCAAGCCATTCGGCGCGCGCGAACAGGTCTCGGATCAGCTGGTCGGCCCAGAGGCCGACCGCCAGCGAGACGAGCACGCCGAGAGCGCCGAAGAACAGTCGGGCCAGCAGCGAACGCTTTCTTGGCGCGGTTGTCGGCGGCGGAATTGCGGCCTCGATGTCCGGCTCGTCGAAGACGTCGACTGCCGAGGGGATCACAACTGCTACGTCGGCCCGCGCGGCCCGTGGCCTGCGCGCCGGTTGTTCCTCGGCGATGCGGTTCTGCGGCGCTTGCGGCCTCGGCTCCGCCTCGGGCTCGATGCGGAAGGCCGCCGGTTTGCGGGGCACGGTCATGCCAGATGATCTCCGATCAGGAACTGCAGCGCGCGGTCGAGCCTGATATGCGGCAAGGACAGCGTGACGCCTTCGGCGGTGCGTTCGAGCTTCGGCGGGCGGAAGCGCACGAAGCGGATCGCCAGCTCGGTGCTGTCGGGCGGCGATCCGGCGAACACCGCATCGACTTTTTCCGGCAAATCGCCTGGGAATATGGCGGTTTCGGTCTTTCCGTCGAATGTCTCGCCGTTGATCTTCTCGCCCTTCAGCGGGGTGCCGATGATGACCGGCAACGTCTCGCGGCCTTGCCTCACCGTGCCCTCGCGGGTCGAGCGAACCGCGGCCATGGCGACGACATCGACGGCGGCGCCGCTGAAATTCGCCCGCGCGACGGCGCGGTCGGTCAGCCGGCGCACGATCGCCTGCAGCCGGTCATGGCTTTCGTGATGCAGATGGTCCGCCTTGGTCGCGGCCACCAGGATGCGGTCGATGCGGCGCGAGAAGAAATCGGTCAGGAAATTGCTCCGTCCGGGCCTGAAGCAGGACAGGATCTCGGTCACGGCGCGCTCCAGATCGGCCATGGCGGCCGGACCGGCGTTGAGCGCCTGCATGGCGTCGATCAGCACGATCTGCCGGTCGAGGCGGGTGATGTGCTCGCGAAAGAACGGTTTGACGACATGCGTCTTATAGGCCTCGTAGCGGCGCTCCATCATCGCCTGCAGCGATCCGGAGCGCGGCCGGCCTTGCGCCAGCGTCATCAGCGGCGCGAAGGTGAGCGCCGGCGAGCCTTCCAGATCGCCCGGCATCAGGAAACGGCCGGGCGGCAGCGTCGACAGCGCGCGCTCGTCGAGCTTGCAGGCCTTGAGATAGGCGGCGAAGCTTTCGGCCAATCGCCGCGTGGTCATCTCATCGGCATCGGCATCGGGATCGATGGCCGAGGCCAGCTCGCGCCAGGCTTGCGACAGATCGGAACGGACGGGCAGGGCGGCCAGCTCGACCGCCTCGCGCGAAAAGTCGGCGAAAGATTTGCCAAGCAGCGGCAGGTCGAGCAGCCATTCGCCGGGATAATCGACGATGTCTACGGATAGTTTTCCGGCTGAAAACAGCCGATTCCAGCCGGAAGCCGACTCATATTCAATGGTGAGCCGGAGTTCGGAGATGGCGCGCGTGGAGTCCGGCCAGACGCGGTCGTTGACCAAAGCCGCGACATGGTCCTCGTACTGGAAACGCGGAACAGCGTCGTCCGGCTGCTCCTCAAGGAAGGCGCGGGCGATGCGGCCGGATTTCTGCGCCTCGAACAGCGGGAGGCGCCCGCCATGGATGAGGTTGTGGACGAGGGCGGAGATGAACACCGTCTTGCCGGCGCGGGAAAGGCCGGTGACGCCAAGACGCAACGACGGAGAGAAGAGCCCGGCGGCGCGGCCCGACAGCGTGTCGAGCGCAATCCTTGCCTCGTCGGTGAAACTAGTCAGCGATGATGCCAAATCGGGCCTCTGGTTGCGCGTCAGCGCCCGATATAGGCGCTGGATTGCGCGTTTGAAATGGGCTCAGAGATCGGCGGGCGTGAGAAAGGCTTCGAGATAGCCGTTGCCCTGCGCCGCCTCGGCAAGGTTGCCGGGAAAGCGCACCACGGCGAGGCCGGAGGTCGGAAAACCGTGGTTCATCATCCCGCGCGCCGCCTCGTCGCCGTCGCCCGACACCGCCATGGCAAGATCCTCGGTCATGGGGTTGTGGCCGATCACCAGAAGCTGACCGGCGCCGCCGTTTTTACGGATGATGTCGAGATAGCCAGCCGCGTCCTCGCTGTAGAGCGTGTCGAAGAACAGGACCCGGCCGGTGTCGGCGCGTCCCGCCAGGCCTTCCAGCGTCTGCCTTGCCCGCTTGGCGTTGGAGCAGAGGGTGACGTCCGGCACATAGTTGCGGGCCCGCATGGCCTCTCCGATCGCTTCGGCATCGGCCATTCCCGTTTCGTCGAGCGGGCGGTCGAAATCGCGCACGCCGGGCATCGCCCAGCCGGCTTTGGCATGCCGCAACAGATAAAGCCTACTCAACCGAACCCCCATGGCGCCACCTTCCTGGCAAAGCGCGATTAGTCACCAGAACCAAGTCATGCACAATGGCCGGCGCCAGCAACTGCAACGAATCATGTGCGAATTCGTTTTTATGCGGTTGAAACAAAGTCGTCGTTCGGACGGCCGATGCGAGACTAACAATTGCGTGAAACTGTAGCCGATAGCGCTTGTGCAGGCTCTTATCCCCGAATATATAGGCGCCAAATTTGGGGTTGTTGGGTGAGTCGAATGAACGATATCGTAACCGCCAATTACGTACCCTCCGAAGACGAGCCGTTCATGAACGAACGGCAAAAATCGTACTTCCGTCAAAAGCTTATCACCTGGAAGAACGACATTCTCCGCGAAGCACGCGAAACCCTCGAAATCCTGCAGCAGGAAAACGCCAACCACCCCGACCTAGCCGATCGCGCCTCCTCCGAAACCGACCGCGCCATCGAATTGCGCGCCCGCGATCGCCAACGCAAGCTCATCTCGAAAATCGACTCCGCGCTCCAGCGCATCGACGAAGGTACCTACGGCTATTGCGAGGAGACCGGGGAGCCGATCGCGCTGAAGCGGCTCGACGCGCGTCCGATCGCGACGCTGTCGATCGAGGCGCAGGAGCGTCACGAGCGTCGCGAGAAGGTTTATCGCGACGACTGACACGCGGGCTGGAAAGCAAAGAACGTCAAAAATGGCCGGGTTTCCGGCCATTTTGTTTTTCAGTTCCTAAAGCATGTCTCCCGAAAGTGGGCCCGGTTTCGGGACAAAGACATGCTTAAAATCAAACACTTAAAGCAGGTCGCGTGAATCCTTTTTCACGCGACCTGCTTTAAGCTGCGGAGAGGTGCGCCTGTGCCGGCAAGCTGTCGCCAGGTCAGCGCTTGTGGCTGCCCAACTCGCCAAGGAGCTTGGTCATCTCGTCATCGAGCGAAGGCTTGGCCGCGGGCTTGGCGATTGCCGGCTGGGAATGCTGGTCGTCGAGAGAGGTCTCGAGCTCGTGCATCAGCGTGTCGTCAATGGAGTCGTTTGAAGGCGGCGGCGCATATCTGGTGCTGCCATTCGTCGTCCCATAGCTCGGCAGCGGCGTGACTTTCGCCGTCGGCTGGCTCGGCGCCGCCGGCTTGGGCGCGGGTGCCGGCGCGCGCGGACGTGCGGCGGCGGCTGGCTGGGCGGCAGGCGGCGGCGCCTGCCTGGCCGGGGCGGGTGCGGGAGGTGGCGCCGGTTGCGGCGCGCGCGGGCGCGGGGCGGTGGCTGCCGCCTGCTGCTGCCCGCTGTCGCCGGTCAGCGCAGGGCGGCGAGGTGCCGCCAGCCTGATGTCGCGCTCGACCACGACATCGGTCGGCCCGCCGATCAGGATCAGGTGCTCGATGTCGTCGCGGCGCACCAGCACCAGCCTGCGATGGCTGTCGACGGCGGTGGCATCCATGACCGCAAGGCGCGTCTTGCGGTTCCTGCCGCCGGCGACGAAGGTGCCGAAGGTCAGGTTGCGGACCACCTTGATGGCGAGCAGGACGACAACCAGCAGGATGAGGGCCGCTACCGTCCACAGGATTGCAGCGACATAACCCGGGCCCGCCACGTTATCCAGCCACTGCATCGGTGCACCCCAGTCGCCATCTTTGAAGTGAGGGGACACTAGACCGTTGGGACCAGCGACCGCAAGTTGGCATCACCTTTCGTGAACAGTTTGAAACATGAATCGTTGATTTTATCGGACATTTGCCGCCGGGGCCTTTTCCGTTACAGGAGAATGTGATTCAACCGGCCGTCCGCGCCCGTCGGACACCGGAATCACGAGCAGGGGGAACATGGCCAAGGAAGCGCGCGGCGATTTCTATCCGGTACCGATCGTCGACCAGAACACGCGTCCGGGCGCCGTCACCAGGCTCATCGTCTTCATCGTCGTGCTGACCGGCGCCGCGATCGTCTTCGGACTTTTCCGCGAGCGCCTCGGCGATCCTTTCCTGCTCGGCATGCTCGGCGTGCTCGCCATGATCGGTGTCGGCTTCCTGTTCGCGACCGCGATCGGCTTCGTGCAGATCGCGCCGCGTTCGACCGGCGACGAACTGTCGAAAGCCTTCGTCGACTCGATGTCGCAGGGCTTGCTGGTCACCGACACCAAGGGCCGCGTCGTCTACGCCAACCGCGCCTATGCCGATATGACGGGCGCTGCCTCGGCCGCCGATCTCAAGACCGTCGAAGGGTTATTGTCGGACGTCCCCGAGGCGTCGATGACGATCTACCGGCTGGCGTCGGGCCTGCGCGACGGCCAGCCTGGCGACGGCGAGTTCCGGCTGGCGCAGTCGATCAAGCCGGGCGCCGAGCCCGGCGCGCGCTGGTACCGCGCCCGCGCCCGCGCCTTCAGCATGCCCGGGCAAAGGCTGCCGATGCTGGCCTGGCAGCTCGCCGACATTTCGCAGGAACGGGCGGAGCAGGAGCGTTTCTTCCTCGACCTGCAGAAGGCCATCGACCATCTCGACCATGCGCCGGCCGGGTTCTTTTCGGCCGATCAGGAAGGCCGCGTCACCTATATCAACGCCACGCTGGCCGAGTGGCTGGGCATCGACCTCGCTTCCTTCACGCCGGGCGCCATCACGCTGCCGGAAATCATCGCCGGCGACGGCATGGCGCTGGTGCGCTCGGTCAAGGCCGACCCGGGCACCACCCGCAACGCCGTCATCGACCTGGACCTCACCACCATGAGTGGCCAGGCGCTGCCGGTGCGCTTCATGCACCGCGTTTCGGCGAGCCGCGAGGGCTTGAACGGCCCGACCCGCACGATCGTGCTCAACCGCACCCAGGGCGAGGACGCGTCCGCGGAGCTGCGGGCCTCCGAGGTTCGCTTCACGCGTTTCTTCAACTCGACGCCGATGGCTATTGCCGGCGTCGATGCGAACGGACGCATCCTGCGCACCAACGCGCCATTCCTGCAGCTGTTTTCATCCGTGGTCGACCGCGATGCCGTCGACCGGCGGGTGCGCTTCGAGACCATCATCCATGAGCGCGACCGGCCCGCTTTCGCCGCCGCCTTCGAGAAGGCCCGGCAGCGGCAGGCCAATATCGAGCCGATCGACTCCGTGCTGCCCGGCAACGAGGAGCGCCACATCCGCTTCTACGTCAATGCCGTCGCCGACAGCGCGGGCAGCGAAGGCGCCGAGGAATCGGCCATCGTCTATGCGGTCGAGACCACCGAGCAGAAGGCGCTCGAGGGCCAGATGGCGCAGAGCCAGAAGATGCAGGCGGTCGGCCAGCTTGCCGGCGGCATCGCGCACGACTTCAACAACGTTTTGACCGCCATCATCATGGCGTCCGACCTTCTGTTGACCAACCACCGTCCGTCGGATCCATCCTTCCCCGACATCATGAACATCAAGCAGAACGCCAACCGCGCGGCCTCGCTCGTGCGGCAATTGCTCGCGTTCTCGCGCAAGCAGACGCTGCGGCCGGAAGTGCTCAACCTGACCGATGTTCTGGCAGATCTCAGGATGCTGCTCGCCCGCCTGGTCGGCAACGACATCAAGCTGAAGATCGACCACGGCCGCGACCTGTGGCCGGTCAAGGTCGATATCGGCCAGTTCGAGCAGGTGGTGGTCAATCTCGCCGTCAATGCGCGCGACGCCATGCCGAGCGGCGGCGATCTCACCGTGCGCACCCGCAACGTCACGGCGGAAGAGTGCAAGTCCTTCGCCTATCGCGAGCTGACGCCGGCCGACTATGTGCTCGTCGACGTCGAGGATACCGGCAGCGGCATCGCGCCCGACGTGCTGAAGAAGATTTTTGAGCCGTTCTTCACGACCAAGGAAGTGGGCAAGGGCACCGGCCTCGGCCTGTCGATGGTCTACGGCATCATCAAGCAGACCGGCGGCTTCATCTTCTGCGATTCCGAAGTCGGCAAGGGCACGGTGTTCCGTATCTTCCTGCCGCGCCACATCGCCGAGGTGAAGAAGCAGGCAGAGCCCGGCGAGGCGCCTGCGGCCGCGGTCCCGGCCAAGCCGGCCGACACTGCCAAGGATCTCTCCGGCTCGGCCACCGTGCTTCTGGTCGAGGACGAAGACGCGGTGCGCATGGGCGGCGTCAGGGCGCTGACCTCGCGCGGCTACACCGTGCATGAGGCGTCATCGGGCGTCGAGGCGCTGGAAGTGTTCGAGGCGCTCGGCGGCAAGGTCGATATCGTCGTGTCCGACGTGGTGATGCCGGAGATGGACGGGCCGACATTGCTCGGCGAGCTGCGCAAACGCCAGCCGGACATCAAGTTCGTGTTCGTTTCGGGTTATGCCGAGGACGCCTTTGCCAAGAACCTGCCGGCCGATGCGCAGTTCGGCTTCCTGCCGAAGCCGTTCTCGCTCAAGCAACTGGCGACGATCGTCAAGGACGTGCTGGAATCCTGAGCAATTCCAGGAAAAGTGTGAGCGGTTTTCCGTTCGGAATTGCGTAGGACAAGGAGATAAGTCCGTTCGGCATTTTTCTGGGATTGCTCTAGGTAAGCCAGCGCTTGCGCATTGCGGCCACCCTGTCATGATGGCGACCGGATGGGTTTATCATGGGGATGGTAGCGCGTGACGCCGCATATCGAGGCGCAGAGGGGGGATTATGCCGAAACGGTGCTTTTGCCGGGCGATCCTGAGCGCGCTCAATGGATGGCGGAAACCTTTCTGGAAGTGCCGCGCTGCGTCAACCGCCGAAGGGGCGCGCTGGGTTTCACCGGCCGGTTCCGCGGCAAGCCGGTCAGCATCCAGGCGACCGGCATCGGCGTTTCATCGTTCCTGATCTACGCCCATGAACTGCTCGACTATCATGGCGTGAAGACGCTGATCCGCACCGGCACATCAGGCGGCTTGTCGCAAGATGTGCCCCTGCGCGGCATCGTCATCTCCAGCGAAGCGCGGGCGGAGGGCGCAATCAGCGGACAGGTGTTCGGGCTTTACCAACCGGCGGGACCGGACCAGGCACTGCATGCGCTGGCTTTGCGACGCGCGGCCGATCTCGGCATCGCCTGCAGCGCGGGTCTGACGATCTGCAGCGACGTGTTTCATCATCCCGACGGGCGCGCCCGGTTCGACGAACCGATGGCGCTGGGGGCGTTGGCCGTCGATATGGAAACCAGTGCGCTCTATCGGATTGCTGCGCAGTTCGGCGCGCGAGCGCTGTCACTGCTCACCGTTGTCGATCATATCGCCACCGGCGAGTTGACCGAGTATTCGGAACGCCAGGCCTTGTTCACCGACATGACCCGGCTGGCGCTCGAAGTCGCCGCGGAGAGCTAAAGCGGTTCGGCGATTGGAAGAGTCGCTGAACCACCTTGGCCGTTTCTTGTCCCGCAGTTGCGGACGGAAACCGCTAAGCACTATTCCTGGAATTGCTTAGGCGGCTTCCCGCTTCAACGCGGCCTGGTCCTCGGCGCTGGGCCGATGGCCGCGCAGATAGAGCGCGCAGGTGGTGCGCAGCATGGAAGCGAAGTTCGGGATCTGGCCGTTGATCTCGATCGCCTCGTCATAGAGCTTCGAGATGAATTTCGGCGTCGTCAGTCCCTGGCTGTCGGCGATCTCGTCAAGCAGATCCCAGAACGTCGCCTCGAGCTGGATGCTGGTTGAATGACCGTCGATACGGATCGACCTGTTGATCTGCCGATAGCCTTCCGGATCCTGTCCGGCAAAGACTCTGCACATCGGTACCTCCCATTGTTGTTTGTCTTGGGCGCCGATTGGGTTGGCTGGCGCCTTTTTGAACACTGCCTGCGTTTATCATTTTCGATCCGATAGCCGGCGACGGCAATCGGACTTTCGTCCTTAAAGCGCGCCGCTCGAAATCGTTTCGGCGCGACGCGCTTCAAGCCTTTGTTTGCTGCATGCCGGTCCCCAAAACCGCGGCACGCTTTTTGGGCGGCATGCAGCTAAACCTGGGGCGACATTAGCCTTTTTCCAGCCCCATGCGTGGTAATCGGCTGCCACCACCTTTTTTCGCCGGCGCGCATAATCGTTTTCGTAAGCACCAGAAGCTGCGGAGACCGATTTGGCGAAGGCGATCCATTCCATGATCCGGGTTCTCGACGAGGCGCGGTCCGTCGATTTCTACAACAAGGCATTCGGCCTTGAGGTGGCGCAGCGGCTCGATTTCGAGACCTTCACGCTCGTCTATCTCAGCAATGGCGACTCGCCTTTCGAGGTGGAACTGACCGTGAACAAGGGGCGTACCGAGCCCTATGCGCTCGGCGACGGCTATGGCCATCTCGCAGTCTCGGTCGCCGATCTCGACAGCGAGCACGACCGGATCGGCGCGCTCGGCCTCAATCCGAAGAAGATCGTCGAGTTCAACCGCGACGGAGCGCTGATCGCCCGCTTCTTCTTCATCGAGGATCCCGACGGCTACAAGATCGAGGTCCTGCAGAGAGGGGGGCGCTTCCAATAGGGGATATTGCCGCGCGGAGGCGCGGCGCCAGCAACGGCACTCTCAAAGGGTGCGCACAGCAAGCAGGGAGGAAATCATGGTCACAGTCTACGAAAAGAGGCCGGTCGATGAGAAGAAGATTGGGCTTTCGCGGCGCGAGCTTCTCAAGCGCGGCGGCGCGGGCGCGCTGCTCATCATCTCCGGCAGCGCAGTCATCAGCCCCGAACATGCCTGGGGTCTCGAAACCGC
This sequence comes from Mesorhizobium sp. CNPSo 4661, assembly GCF_057784215.1. Taxonomy (NCBI): domain Bacteria; kingdom Pseudomonadati; phylum Pseudomonadota; class Alphaproteobacteria; order Hyphomicrobiales; family Phyllobacteriaceae; genus Mesorhizobium; species Mesorhizobium sp. CNPSo 4661. Next base: position 201,933 of record NZ_JBWGIO010000011.1, read on the forward strand.
GGCGCTGAAGCCCGAGACGATGGCGACGCTCATCCAGATGGCGCGCGACATCTATCCGCACGACCAGGTGCCGGACAAATACTACGCCATTGCCGTCAAGGGTCACGACGAGACGGCCGCCAAGGACCCGGCTCACAAGGAGCTGATCGAAAAGGGCATCGCCGAGCTCGACAAGAAGGCCGGCAAGGGCGGCTATCGTGGGCTCGGCTGGGAAGAGGAGCGGGTCGCGCTGCTCACCGGCATCGAGAAGACGCCGTTCTTCCAGACGGTGCGCGGCGGCCTCGTCGTCAGCCTCTACAACCAGAAGGAGGTGTGGCCGATCTTCGGTTACGAAGGCGAGTCCTACTCCAAGGGCGGCTACATCGCGCGCGGGTTCAACGACATCGAGTGGCTCTGAGCCGCTCTGTCTCGAACCGCATTTCGACAGATTTCATGGGAGGAAACCATGGCAGCATCATTTGATCTCAACAACGACGGCGTGGTCGTCATCATCGGTTCCGGCGCCGGCGGAGGCACGCTTGGCAACGAACTGGCGCAGAAAGGCATCGACGTCGTCATCCTCGAGGCGGGCGCCCGCCACGAATATGAGGACTTCATCAACGACGAGTGGGATTCCTTTGCCCAACTTGCCTGGAAGGACAAGCGCACCACCTCGGGCGACTGGCGCGTGGCGAAGGATTTCCCGAACCTGCCGGCCTGGATCGTCAAGTCGGTCGGCGGCTCGACGACACACTGGGCAGGCGCCTCGCTGCGCTTTCAGGAGCATGAATTCAAGGCGGCCACGACCTACGGCAAGGTCAAGGGCGCGAACCTGCTCGACTGGCCGGTGACGCTGGCCGAGATGGAGCCCTATTACGCCAAGGCCGAAGCCAAGATGGGTGTGACAGGCACCAACAACTGGCCGCGGCTGCCTGGCAACAACAACTTCAAGGTGCTCAAGGCCGGCGCCGACAAGCTCGGCTACAAGGAGTGCCATACCGGCAACATGGCCATCAATTCGATCGAGCGCGACGACCGCAATTCCTGCCAGCAGACCGGCTTCTGCTTCCAGGGCTGCAAATGGGGCGCCAAATGGTCGACGCTCTACACCGAGATCCCGAAGGGCGAAGCGACGGGACATCTGGAGGTCCGGCCGAACTCCATGGCGATCAAGATCAACCATGACGCTTCAGGCAAGGTGACCGGCGTCGTCTACGCCGACAAGGACGGCAAGCTGCAGGAGCAGAAGGCCCGCATCGTCGCGGTCGCCGGCAATTCGATCGAGAGCCCGCGCCTGCTGCTCAATTCGGAATCGAGCAAGTTCCCGCACGGGCTTGCCAACTCGTCCGGCCATGTGGGCAAGAACTACATGCGCCACACCACCGGCTCGGTCTATGCGATCTTCGACAAGCCGGTGCACATGTACCGCGGCACCACCATGGCCGGCATCATCCGCGACGAGGCGCGCCACGATCCCTCGCGCGGCTTCGTCGGCGGCTATGAGATGGAAACGCTGTCGCTCGGCCTGCCGTTCATGGCGGCCTTCCTGAACCCTGGCGGCTGGGGCCGTTCCTTCACCACGGCGCTCGATCATTACGACCATATGGCGGGCCTGTGGATCGTCGGCGAGGACATGCCGCGCGAGGAGAACCGCATCACGCTGCACAAGGATGAAAAGGACGAGCACGGCATGCCGATCGCCGACGTCCATTTCGACGACCATCCGAACGATGAAGCGATGCGCGGCCACGCCTACAGCCAAGGCCAGGTGCTCTATGCCGCCGTTGGGGCGACCAGGACCTTCCCGACGCCGCCTTACCCCTCGACCCACAATCTCGGCACCAACCGGATGAGTGAGAAGCCACAGGACGGCGTCGTCAACAAGCACGGCCAGTCGCACGACATCAAGAACCTGTTCGTCTCCGACGGCAGCCAGTTCACCAGCGGCGCGGCGGAGAACCCGACGCTGACCATCGTGACGCTGGCGATCCGCCAGGCCGACTATATCGCAGCCCAGATGTCGGCAAAGACCATTTGACCTCCCGACTGCCTGCTGGCGCGGGACCCGCGAGGGTTCCGCGCCTTTTTTATGCGGGGCTATCTTTTGGTGCAGGTCGAGGCCGTGAAGGCGCCGTCCTGCTGCTTCATGATGATGTCGAAGGAGGGACCGCTCGGGTCGTCCAGCGTCGCCTGCGTCATCGAGATCGAATTGCCGCCGCTGGTGTAGCCGCCGAGCGGACCAAGCCAGGCGATCTCGCCATTGGGGTTCATCTGGTAATTGTAAGGCGGCGGCGCGGCGCCGAAGGTCACCGGGCCGCTATAGAGGCTGCCTTTGACGGTGATCTCGCCCAGGTCGAGGAACAGGCCGAGCAGGTAGACCTCGCAGTGATAGACGCCGTCCGGCAGCTTGCCATCGGCAAACGCGGCGCGGGCGCCGCCGGCGGCGGACACGAGAAGCAGGAAGGTCAGGATCGTGCGCAGGGCCATGACGTTGCTCGTTTGCGCCGCGACCTTGCCCCATTTTGCCATAGGCCCGCAACAGGGCTGATCAGTCTTGCTTCGCTCGCGTGGTGAAAGTTTGGGCATTTTTACCATTTGGGCAAAATCTAGGCAGCGTTGCGTAAACTTTTCTCAACCTGCCGCATCCCAGCGGATGCGAAAACTTTCCCGGCTACCGGATAACAGACTGTAATCTCTTCGTTATCCCGAAATCCCGTTGAGCGCACTCAAGTCTGGCACGTCGCTTGCACAGTCTATGCTGCGATGCAAAACAACCACGCTTGGGAGTGTGTCATATGAGGGGTAACTTCGCGAAAATAACAAAAATCCTGTCGGCGGGTGTCGTCGCGGCCGGTCTGCTGGCGTCGGCTTCCGCCAAGGCGGCTGAAGACACGATCAAGGTCGGCATCCTCCATTCGCTGTCGGGGACCATGGCGATTTCGGAGACGACGCTGAAAGACGTCATGCTGATGCTTATCGAAGAGCAAAACGCCAAGGGCGGCCTGCTCGGCAAGAAACTGGAAGCGGTGGTCGTCGATCCGGCATCCAACTGGCCGCTCTTCGCCGAAAAGGCGCGCGAGCTGATTTCCAAGGACAAGGTCGCGGCCGTGTTCGGCTGCTGGACCTCGGTGTCGCGCAAATCGGTGCTGCCGGTGTTCTCGGAACTCGACAACATCCTGTTCTACCCGGTCCAGTATGAGGGCGAGGAGAGCGAGCGGAACGTCTTCTACACCGGCGCCGCGCCGAACCAGCAGGCCATTCCGGCCGTCGATTACCTGATGAGCGCCGATGGCGGCTCGGTGAAGCGCTGGGTGCTCGAAGGCACCGACTATGTCTATCCGCGCACCACCAACAAGATCCTCGAAGCCTATCTGAAGGCGAAGGGCGTGCCGGCGGAAGACATCATGGTCAACTACACGCCGTTCGGTTTCTCCGACTGGCAGACCGAAGTCTCGGCGATCAAGAAATTCGGCTCGGCCGGCAAGAAGACGGCCGTGGTCTCGACCGTCAACGGCGACGCCAACGTGCCGTTCTACAAGGAACTCGGCAACCAGGGCATCAAGGCCGAGGACATCCCGGTCATGGCATTCTCGGTTGGTGAGGAAGAACTTGCCGGCCTCGACACCAAGCCGCTGGTCGGCCATCTCGCCGCGTGGAACTATTTCGAGAGCGTCAGCACGCCTGAGAACAAGAAGTTCATCGCCGACTGGCACAAGTTCATCAAGAACAACAAGCGCACCACCAACGACCCGATGGAAGCTCACTATATCGGCTTCAACATGTGGGTGAAGGCGGTTGAAAAGGCCGGCACCACCGATCCGGACAAGGTCATCGATGCCATGGTCGGCGTTTCGGTGCCGAACCTGACCGGCGGCTATTCGACGATGATGCCGAACCACCACATCACCAAGCCGGTGCTGATCGGTGAAATCCAGGCCAATGGCCAGTTCCAAACGGTTTCGAAGACGCCGGGCCTGGTGATGGGCGACGAATGGTCCGACTACCTGCCCGACTCCAAGGACCTGATTTCCGATTGGCGCGCGCCGCTCGGCTGCGGCAACTTCAACGTCAAAACCGGCAAGTGCGGCGGCAAGGGCACGAACTGATCCTCCCCGGGCTGGACCTTCAGGTCCATGCCCAAGACCGCGCGCGTCCGGACAGTTCCTCCACTGTCCGGACGCCCCACTTCAAGCTTCAAGGGTCACCAAAAACCGATGAAGATTTTGCATGCGATTGGCCTGACGCTTTTATTCCTGCTGACGACGCTGTCGTCTTCGGGCGCTGCGGAAGCCGATCTGCGTGCCATTATCGCCAAATTCGCGACAGTAACGGACTTTTCCGAGACGGGAACAGTCGTTCAAGAGTTGACGGCCACAGGCGATCCGGCTGTCGAACGGCCGCTTGCTGCATTGGCGGACGGCAATCTTTACATTCGTACGGCCGACTCGATGGTGTTTGTCGGCAAGGAAGGCGACGAGAACATCCAGCTTTTCGACCCTCTGAGCGGCGAGGCAGCAGGCGAGGCCTCCGAGGACGACATAACCAAGATCAGCGTCAACAACACGTTGCGCCGCACTATCCGCGATGCATTGGGCACGTTGACGCTTGGTTCCAAGGATCCGACTGTCCGCATCGCCGCCGCAGACACAATGTTCAAGACACCGGACGCCGCCAATATCAGCCCGCTCGACGCAGCCATCGCCAGCGAAAGCGTGGCGAGCGTCAAGGCTTTGCTGGAACAGGCGCGTGCCGCTTCCATTCTGGTTTCAGACAAGCCCGATGCAGACAAGCTCGCCGCAATCGCCGTGATCGGTGCGCGTGGCGACCGTAGCGCGGTTTCGCTGCTCACCTCGGTCGAGGCCAACGCCTCTGGAGCAGTCAAGGAAGCCGCGACAGCTGCAATCGCGGCCATCAATTCGACGTTGGCCTTTTGGGATGCCGGACAGAACATCTGGTACGGCATTTCGCTGGGTTCCGTGCTGCTGCTGGCCGCGATCGGGCTCGCCATCACCTTCGGCGTCATGGGCGTCATCAACATGGCACATGGCGAGATGGTGATGCTTGGCGCCTACACCACCTTCGTCGTCCAGCAGGTGATCCGCACCTCGTTCCCTGGCCTGTTCGACTGGTCGCTGGTCATCGCGCTGCCGCTCGCCTTCCTTGTGGCAGGGCTGGTCGGTCTTGCCATCGAGCGCGGCATCATCCGGTTCCTCTATGGCCGGCCGCTGGAAACGCTTCTGGCTACCTGGGGCGTCTCGCTGATCCTGCAGCAGGCGGTGCGCACCATTTTCGGGCCGACCAACCAGGAGGTAGGCAACCCGTCCTGGATGTCCGGCTCGTTCGACGTCGGCCAACTGGCCATCACCTGGAACCGACTCTGGATCCTGGTTTTCGCGCTCACCGTCTTCGGCGTGTTGCTCTATGTGATGAAGCGCACGCCCTGGGGCCTACAGATGCGCGCCGTCACCGCCAATCGGCGCATGGCCGCCTCGATGGGCATCAGCACGCCGTGGGTCGACGCGCTGACCTTCGCGCTGGGATCCGGCATCGCCGGCATTGCCGGCGTGGCGCTCAGCCAGATCGACAATGTCTCGCCCAATCTCGGCCGCGGCTACATCATCGACAGCTTCATGGTCGTGGTCTTCGGCGGCGTCGGCAATCTGTGGGGCACGCTGGTCGGCGCCTTCTCGCTCGGTATCGTCAACAAGTTCCTCGAGCCCTATGCCGGCGCGGTGCTCGGTAAGATCGTCGTGCTGGTGCTGATCATCCTGTTCATCCAGAAGCGCCCGCGCGGCCTGTTCGCGCTCAAGGGCAGGGCGGTGGAAGCATGATCGCGCAGCGCTTCCTTTCCGCCGACCGCCGCATCGCCGCCACGATCCTCGCCTTGCTCGCGGCCGCCATCGTCGTGCCGCTGCTCAACCTGGCGGTGTCGCCGCAAAGCGCCTTCTACATCCCGCCCTACATCGTGGCGTTGGTCGGCAAATATCTGTGCTACGCGCTGCTGGCGCTCGCGCTCGATCTGGTCTGGGGCTATTGCGGCATCCTTTCGCTCGGCCACGGCGCCTTCTTCGCGCTCGGCGGCTATGCGATGGGCATGTATCTGATGCGCCAGATCGGCTCGCGCGGCGTCTACGGCAATCCGATCCTGCCGGATTTCATGGTGTTCCTGAACTACAAGGAACTGCCCTGGTTCTGGCACGGCTTCGATCATTTCTGGTTCGCGGTGCTCATGGTGCTGGCGGTGCCGGGCCTGCTCGCCTTCGTTTTCGGCTGGTTCGCCTTTCGCAGCCGCGTCACCGGCGTCTATCTGTCGATCATCACCCAGGCGATGACCTATGCGCTGCTGCTCGCCTTCTTCCGCAACGACATGGGGTTCGGCGGCAACAACGGCCTGACCGACTTCAAGGATATTCTGGGCTTCAACGTGCAGGCCGATGCGACGCGCTCGGCGCTGTTTGCGGCGAGCGCCGTCACGCTGGCGCTCGCCGTCTTCGTCACCGCGGCGATCGTGCGCTCCAAATACGGCAAGCTGCTGATGGCGGTGCGCGATGCCGAGAGCCGCACCCGCTTCCTTGGCTGGCGGGCCGAGAACGTCAAGCTCTTCGCCTTCACCGTCTCGGCCATCATGGCCGGCATCGCCGGCGCGCTTTACGTGCCGCAGGTCGGCATCATCAATCCCGGCGAGTTCGAGCCGTCGAATTCGATCGAGGTGGTGATCTGGACCGCCGTCGGCGGGCGCGGCACCATCGTCGGCCCGATCATCGGCGCGCTGCTCGTCAACGCCGGCAAGTCCTGGTTCACCGGCGTGCTGCCGGAATTCTGGCTGTTCGCGCTGGGCGGGCTGTTCGTCGCCGTCACGCTGCTTTTGCCCAAGGGCATCGTCGGAATGTGGGACGGCTGGCGCGGCAAGGCGAGGGCGCTGCGCGCCGCTTCGCTCGCGGCCGATCCACAGGCGCCGGAGCCAAAGATCGTGCGCTCGGCGGCGAGAACACCGGGCGCCTGGTCGACCGCCGGCGCCGAACCGCAGCCGGCGGAGTGAGCGATCATGAGCAAGTCGAACACCATCCTCTATCTCGACGGCGTCTCGGTTTCCTTCGACGGCTTTCGCGCCATCAACAATCTGTCGCTGGTGCTCGACAAGGGCGAGATGCGCGCGATCATCGGACCCAACGGCGCCGGCAAGACGACGATGATGGACATCGTCACCGGCAAGACGCGGCCGGACGAGGGCGAGGTGTTCTTCGACGGCCAGGTCGATCTTACCCGGCATGACGAGGCCGAGATCGCCATGATGGGCATCGGCCGCAAGTTCCAGAAGCCGACCGTCTTCGAGAGCCACAGCGTCGAGGACAATCTCATGCTGGCGCTGAAGGGACCGCGCTCGATCTTCCCGGCGCTGTTCCATCGCCGCTCGGCGACCGAGACGCGGCGCATCGACGACATACTCGGCGTCATCCGTCTCGGCGACAAGCGTGACGAGTTCGCCGCCAATCTCAGCCACGGCCAGAAGCAATGGCTGGAGATCGGCATGCTGCTTGCGCAGGATCCGAAGCTACTGCTCGTCGACGAGCCGGTCGCCGGCATGACCGATGCCGAGACCGAGGAGACCGCGCGCCTGCTCAAGGACATCGCGCGCGACCATTCGGTGGTCGTCGTCGAGCACGACATGCATTTCGTGCGCGAGCTCGGCGTCAAGGTCACCTGCCTGCACGAGGGCTCGGTGCTGTCGGAAGGCACGCTCGATTTCGTTTCGGCGGACGAGCGGGTCGTCGAAGTCTATCTGGGGCGCTGAGCATGGTCTGGCGAGTTTCGTTCCACCGTTTCGATTTCGCTTTTCTGAAGCGCTGGAGAAGGGGCTGACCATGCTCGAAGTCTCCAACGCCACGCTGCATTACGGCGCCGCCCAGGCGCTGCGCGGCGTTTCGCTGAAGGCCGGCGCCGGCAAGATCACTTGCGTGCTCGGCCGCAACGGCGTCGGCAAGACCAGTTTGATGAGATCGATCGTCGGCCATCACCGGCTGACGAGCGGAAGCGTTGCCTTCGAGGGGAAGGCGCTCGACCGGAGCGCGGCGTATGATCGCGCCCGGTCGGGCATCGCATTCGTGCCGCAGGGCAGGGAGGTTTTTCCCCTGCTGACGGTGCGCGAGAACCTGGAATCCGGTTTCGCGCCGCTCAGGCGTGCCGACCGTAATGTTCCAGCGCATGTCTTTGAGCTGTTCCCGGTCTTGAAGCAGATGCTGTCGCGCCGCGGCGGCGACCTTTCCGGCGGGCAGCAGCAGCAGCTCGCCATCGGTCGGGCACTGGTGATGCGGCCGAAGCTCCTGGTGCTCGACGAGCCGACCGAAGGCATCCAGCCTTCGATCATCAAGGATATCGGTCGCGCCATCCGGTATCTGCGTGACCAGGCGGGGATCGCCGTGCTTCTGGTCGAGCAATATCTCGACTTCTGCCGGGAGCTTGCCGACGAGGTCAACATCATGGATCGCGGCCAGATCGTGCATACCGGTCCCGCCGAGGACCTCAACCGCGCGGATGTGCGGAAGTTCCTGACAGTCTAGAATCGTCGCTCGACTTCGGCTGACACCGCGAACCGATAGCAAGCCCAATATTTCTCTCCGTCGGCTCTGCGCAACTCTGGTGCGCCGAATACCGCATGCTAGTCTTTTCTTGGCCTTGGTGAGTCGGCCGCTTTCCGTATCAGTCGCGAATGAGGGGGAAGGCGCGCGGACACCGCCCGCAAGTTCCACGCAAGCAAGCCTGCTTAGCTTTCCCCGCAGTGATTGTCGGTCAATGCGTCCAAAAAGAATCTTGCCAGGGGACGGCGATGGAACGTTTTGTCGAGGACTATCAGAAGCGACGGCTCACCGAGCGCGTCGATATCATGACGGCGATCAACATCCTGATGTCGCAAGGCTATGACGAGGACCATCTGCTGGATGAGATCACCAAGGTCTTCTACGTCGATCTCGACGCTTTCAACGAAGTGATCTCACACCATTGAGAGTTCGCACGCCGCGGTAGAATTCAACCGGCGCGACGAAAATCCAGGACGCGGTTGCGGCCGCCGCGCTTGGCCGCATAGAGCGCCTTGTCGGCCGCGCTGAGCACTTTGTCGAAGCTCATGCCGTCCGCGCTGCCGAAGGCGAAGCCGGCGCTCACCGTGCAGCGCAATGGCCCGCTCTCGGTCTCCACCGTGCGCGCGGCGAAGGCGGACCTGACACGTTCGGCCGTCGCCTCGGCTGTCTCGGGCAAGGTGCGTCTCAACACCATGGCAAATTCCTCGCCGCCCATGCGGGCGACGGAGTCGCTCGGGCGCAGATCCGTGGAGAGCACCTCGGCAAACACCTTCAACACCTCGTCTCCGGCGGCGTGACCGAACTGGTCGTTGACCGCCTTGAAGCCGTCGAGGTCGAACACCACCACGGCCGTGAAGGCGCCGACGGCTGTCTTGCCGTGCAGGTCGAACAAGGCGCGGCGGTTGAGCAGCCCGGTCAAGGCATCGGTTTGCGCCTCGCGTTGATGATGGCGGGCAAGCCGGCCCTGGTTGAGCGCCAGCGACAAGGCGCCGATGCCGGTCATGGAGGCGATTACGATGACGAGGCTCAGATCCTCCGCCCAATTGCTCGGTGCATGGCCGAGGACGAGCTTGCCGTCCCATGCCAGCACGGCCGCGCACAGCACGAAGGATACGGCGGTCAGCGAATAGAGCAGTGACACGCCAATGAGATGGACGGGTGCTTCCGCGCGACCCCGCCAATATTCATACGCGGTGCCGAACAGGAGCAGCGCGGCCAGCGCATTCTCCAGAATGAAGCCCAGGCCGTCATAGCCGAGCGCCATCGGCGGCAGGGCCAGCGCGAAGGACAAGCCCGCGCCAAGCGCGATCCGCAGCACGGGCGAGCGTCTTGTCCTGTATTGGTAAGCGGCACCCAGCATGACCGAAAAGCCGAGCAGCAGCAGCGCCAGCGTCAGCACGCCAAGCGCCGCTCCGGGCTGCTTGATATAGGCGTCATAGGCAAAGACCTCGACCACCACGACCAGCACGCTGATCGCCCAGGTCAGCAGGAACCTGTCGGAGCGCGCGGCCAGCCAGGTTCCGAACAGCGTGAGGCTGAGGCAGGCGGCGGAGAAGCCGACGGCCAGAAGCAATGAATTGTAGTCGAGCAGCATGTAGGCTTCCTTGCCGCCGCCGGGCTTCTGCAACCTGGCGTAGGTCCATTAGTGCAGCAAGGAAGTATCGATTACGTTACGACAGCGATGAAGGTGCTATAATTCCGCAACGTCAGAGGACCGCCATCGACAGCAGCAGGAGGACGCCGACCGCCATCATCAGCAGACCCGGCCAGTTCTGCGACAGGCCGAGGAAACCAAGTCCGCGCCGCCGCGGCTCCAGTGTCGGGCCCGGTGTTGCCAGGTTCGGCGCCGGGCGATCCGGCGCTGTTGGTGCTGGGTCACTCAGTCGTCCGCGCCGCAGAGCGGCGCCTGCCATGTACACGATGCCGGCGACCGTAAGCAACGCACCGAGGATGACGGTCATCTTTCCTCGCTCCTTTTCCGACGCAGCGGGATTTGGCGAGCGTTTTGCGAGGCGGCAACCTCGCCGTACCGGCCCTCGGCGGTGTCCTGCGGCCGGCGGTTGAGACCAGAACGGTCAAGATGGCCGGCAGGTTCCGACAAGCTAGCCGCCGATAGCGCCGCATCGCCCCGGCAAAGCTCAAGCGTGGGAATAAAGGATTGGCTAGGTCTAATGCATGTCGTTCAGAAGTGTGCAGCAGTTCTGGGACAACGACATGCATCAAAACAAAGACTTAAAGTACGCCGCCTGAATCCGTTTCAGCGCGACGCGCTTTTAGGCTGCCACCCGTTTCATCAGCGCCATCGCACCGAAGGGCGCCCGCACCTTGCCCTCGGTGATGAAGTAGACGAACACATCGCGCGGCTTGACCGGCGCATCGGTCTTGGGATCGGCGCGCGGCAGATCGGCTGGCTGCTTGCCCTGCGCCCAGGCCTTCACGCGTCCCGCCCATTCGTCGAGGCCTTTCGGCGTATAACAATCCGGATTGTCGTCGCTACCGGTCTGCAACCGCGCGTAGACGAAATCGCTGGTGACGTCGGCGATCGCCGGATATTGTGCATGGTCGGCATAGACGATCGCGGCGTTGTATTTTCGGGCCAGCGCCGGGAATTCCGGCACGACGAAGCTGTCATGGCGCACTTCAAGCGCGTGGCGCAAAGGCACGCCGTCCTGCTTCTCGGGCAGAAGTTTCAGGAAGGCTTCGAAATCGTCGGCGTCGAATTTCTTGGTCGGCGCGAATTGCCAGAGAATCGGGCCGAGCTTCTCGCCGAGCGCGGCGACGCCGGAGCCGAGGAAGCGCATCATCGATTCACCTGCTTCGCCGAGCACCCTGCGGTTGGTGACGAAGCGGTTGCCCTTGAGCGAGAAGACGAAACCCTCCGGCGCGTCATTGGCCCATTTGACGAAGGTCGGTTCCTTGAAGCTGGAATAGTAGGTGCCGTTGACCTCGATGCTCGGCACCTGGCGGCTGGCATAGTGCAGTTGCTTGGCCTTGGCGAGTTTGTCCGGATAGAAGGAGGTATCCCAGGGCTCGAAAGTCCAGCCGCCCATGCCGGAGCGGATCTTTCCTTGGCTCATCGTCTTCTCCTCCGTTTCGAAATGCGATCAGGCTGCTTTATCGACCGGCTTCGCCATGTCGACCAACGTCCATCCTGGCCGGTACGGGTTGGCCCGGCGACCCGTTTCGCGATAGCCATAGGCCGCATAGAGCGCGATGTTCCGCTCCATGCGCGAATTGGTGTAGAGCCGTACCTCCGGCACGCCCCATGACCGCGCCTGCTCCTCGGCGAAGTCGAGCAATTTGATGCCGAGCTTCCTGCCCTGGAAAGCCGGCGCGACGGCGACACTGAAGATCATGGCGTGGTCGGAATGACGCTCGAGCACGATCAACCCGGCGAGCTTTGTGTCTTCTTCCAGCAGCCAGACCTCACCGCGCTCGATGCGCGGCGTGTAGTCCTCGGTGACCGGGACCGGGGGTCCGCCGAAGATCGGCGTGTAAGGCGCATAGGCTTCGGCGGTCAGTGCGACGATGGCGGTGAGATCGTCGGGGCGGGCAAGTCTCACGATTGATCTACCCCGGCAGCAGCCGCGACAACCTTTTTCATGCCGGCGGCAATCGCTGCAACAGCATCGCGGCTTGCATCGCCCAGGCCGTGCCGTTCCGCCAACCACCGCGCGTCGTTGTAGGACAGCCAGACCTTGCCTTGTTCGTCTTCCCAGGCCAGCGCCTTGATCGGCAGGTCGATGCCGGCAAGCTGCTGGTCCTGCATCAACGGCGTGCCGCCCTTCGGATGGCCGAAGATCAGCAATTCCGTTGGACGCAGCGGCGCGCCGATCTCCTGCGCGCCGGCGGCGTGGTCGATCCGTGTGAAGACGCGCAGCCCAGCGCCGATGACCGTCTCGACCAGCCGATCGATGGTTTCACCGACACCGAAGCGGCTTTCGATGGAGACTAGGCCGTTACCTGCCATCACTCGGCCGCTTCGCGTTTGCCTCCGGGGCGCCGTTCCAGAAGCTCCTTGAGGAACTGGCCGGTGTAGCTGCGCTTCTCGCGCACGATCGCTTCCGGTGTGCCCGATGCCACCAGTTCGCCGCCGCCGTCACCGCCTTCTGGGCCGAGATCGAGCACCCAGTCGGCGGTTTTTATCACCTCGAGATTGTGCTCGATGACCACCACCGTGTTGCCCTGGTCGACCAGCTCGTGCAGCACTTCGAGCAGCTTCGCCACGTCGTGGAAATGCAGGCCGGTGGTCGGCTCGTCGAGGATGTACAGCGTCTTGCCCGTCGCCTTGCGCGACAGTTCCTTGGCGAGCTTGATGCGCTGCGCCTCGCCGCCCGACAGCGTCGTCGCCTGCTGGCCGATATGGATATAGCCGAGGCCGACCTGGTTCAGCGTTTCCAGCTTGTCGCGAACGCCAGGCACCGCCGCGAAGAAATCGACGCCTTCCTCGACCGTCATGTCGAGCACGTCGGCGATCGACTTGCCCTTGAACAACACGTCGAGCGTCTCGCGGTTGTAGCGCTTGCCGTGGCAGACGTCGCAGGTGACGTAGACATCGGGCAGGAAGTGCATCTCGATCTTGATGACGCCGTCGCCCTGACAGGCCTCGCAGCGGCCGCCCTTTACGTTGAAGGAGAAGCGGCCCGGCTGATAGCCGCGCGCCTTCGCCTCCGGCAGGCCCGCGAACCAGTCGCGGATTGGCGTGAAGGCGCCGGTGTAAGTGGCCGGGTTCGAGCGCGGGGTTCGTCCAATCGGCGACTGGTCGATGTCGATGACCTTGTCGAGGAATTCCAGCCCCTCGATACGGTCGTGCTCGGCCGGATGCTCGCGCGAGCCCATGATGCGGCGCGAGGCCGCCTTGAACAGCGTCTCGATCAGGAAGGTCGACTTGCCGCCGCCTGAGACACCGGTAACGGCGGTGAAGGTGCCGAGCGGGATCTCCGCGGTCACGTTCTTCAGATTGTTGCCGCGCGCGCCGACGATCTTCAGCCGCCGGTTTTTCTTGGCCTCGCGCCGCACGCCAGGCGTCGCCACTTCGAGCGCGCCCGACAGATATTTGCCGGTGATCGAATTGGGATTGGCCATCACCTGCTGCGGCGTGCCCTGCGCGATGATCTCGCCGCCATGGATGCCGGCGGCCGGACCCATATCGACGACATAGTCGGCATGCAGGATGGCGTCCTCGTCATGCTCGACGACGATGACCGTGTTACCGATGTCACGCAGGTGCTTAAGCGTGTCGAGCAGGCGCGTGTTGTCGCGCTGGTGCAGGCCGATGGACGGTTCGTCCAGCACATAGAGCACGCCGGTAAGGCCGGAGCCGATCTGCGAGGCAAGCCGGATGCGCTGGCTCTCGCCGCCCGACAGCGTGCCGGAATTGCGCGACAGCGTCAGATAGTCGAGGCCGACATCGTTGAGGAAGCGCAGGCGCTCGCGGATTTCCTTGAGCACGCGGACCGCGATCTCGTTCTGCTTCTCGTTGAGCTGCGTCGGCAGGTCGGTGAACCACTGGTCGGCCTTGCGGATCGACTGCTCGGTGACTTCGCCGATATGCTTGCCGCCGATCTTCACCGCCAGAGCCTCGGGCTTCAACCGGTAGCCGTTGCAGGCGGGGCAAGGGGTGGCCGACATGAAGCGCTCGATCTCCTCGCGCATCCAGGCCGATTCCGTTTCCTTCCAGCGCCGGTCGAGATTGGGGATGACGCCCTCGAAGGTCTTGGTGGTCTTGTAGGAGCGCAGGCCGTCATCATACTGGAAGGTAATCTCGCGCTCGCCGGTGCCATGCAGCACGGCTTCTTTAGCCTCCGCACTCAGATCCTTGAACTTGTCGCCGAGCTTGAAGCCATAGGCCTTGCCGAGCGCTTCCAGCGTCTGCGCGTAATAGGGCGAGCTCGATTTCGCCCACGGGCTGATGGCGCCGTCGCGCAGCGAGACGTTCTCGTCCGGCACGACGAGGTTGGGATCGATGGCGCGCTGGCTGCCGAGGCCATCGCAGGTCGGGCAAGCGCCGAACGGATTGTTGAAGGAGAAAAGCCTCGGCTCGATCTCGGGAATGGTGAAGCCGGATACCGGGCAGGCGAATTTTTCCGAGAACAGGATGCGCTCATGCGTCTCGTTCTTCGACTTGTTGACGGCATCGTCGCCGGTCTGGCTGGCATCGAGCGGCCGGTCGGCAAACTCGGCCACCGCCAGGCCCTCGGCGAGCTTCAACGCCGTTTCCATCGAATCCGCGAGCCGCGTCGCCAGGTCGCCGCGCACGACGATGCGGTCGACCACCACGTCGATGTCGTGCTTGTACTTCTTGTCCAGCGCCGGCACGTCGGCGATCTCGTAGAAGACACCGTCGACCTTGACGCGCTGAAAGCCCTTCTTCTGCAGCTCCAGCAGTTCCTTGCGGTACTCGCCCTTGCGGCCGCGCACGATCGGCGCCAAGAGGAACAGGCGCGTGCCTTCGTCTAGGGCCAGCACGCGGTCGACCATCTGGCTGACCGTCTGGCTCTCGATCGGCAGGCCGGTAGCCGGCGAATAGGGGATGCCGACGCGCGCGAACAGCAGGCGCATGTAGTCGTAGATTTCGGTGACGGTGCCGACCGTCGAGCGCGGGTTCTTCGAAGTGGTCTTCTGCTCGATCGAGATGGCGGGCGACAGGCCGTCGATCTGGTCGACATCCGGTTTCTGCATCATCTCCAGGAACTGGCGGGCATAGGCCGACAGGCTCTCGACATAACGGCGCTGGCCCTCGGCATAGATGGTGTCGAAGGCGAGCGACGACTTGCCCGAGCCCGACAGGCCGGTCATGACGATCAGGCTGTCGCGCGGCAGGTCGAGATCGACGTTCTTGAGATTGTGTTCGCGCGCCCCGCGAATGGAAAGGTATTTATGGTCGGCCATCGCCGGTCGCCGCCTCAGATCTGGAATTTGCTGGATTGGGCGGGTTTGTCCCGGCCATCCCTTATGTAGGTTGTTTTACCGCCGCGTCGAGAGACGCCACAATCTCGACGGAAGAAGCCAATCATGGGTTTAACCGTCTTTCGCGCGGGCGGGCAAGCGGAAAGAACAAAGGTCGAACACGCTCCTGACAAAGCGTTGTGGAAACAGCCGCGTTGGGAGCGCTGTGGAAACAGTCGCCCTAAGCGTTATCGAAAGCGTTGTGGAAACAAGTGCCGCCGATACCCGGCTCGTTGATCCACAAAGACGCTGGACTTACCTGCACGTAACCTGCGCGCGATCACATTTTTTGGTAACCGGCTATTCAACGGTTGACGTGCCAGGCCCTGGGGAGCAGTCTCGAAGGCGTCAACGAAGCCGGCCGTCTTTCGATGGCCTCGCCGCCCAACAGGCGGCCTGCGAGACGCCGCAGGCGATAGCGATTTGCGCTTCGAACGACATTGTCGCAACGGACCCAGGAGCGGAGCATGACGCCACCGGACAGTCCCTTGAGGCTCCACACGGAGATGGAGCCGCGGCGGGCATAAGTGCCAGGGCAGACTTGAAACGCCAGCCCGACAAACCGTGACTCGCCGATTCCCAACAATCAGAGACGATAGTCGGATCGTCGGCTGAACGCCGCGTTGCATCCGAAATCAAACGCCGGCTGTCCACTCCCGGCTAAAGTTGGATTTCAGATCCATGAAGCCCCATCCATCTGCCAAGCAGGGATGGGGCTTACATTTTGTGGCACTGCTTTGTGACACTGCCAGGTTCGCAGTTGGCCGGAGCCTTCGCAACGTCGTCATTCTAGGGCGGAGCGATGCGAAGCGTAGCGCAGACCCTAGAATCCATGCCGTTACCTCAGCCGAGGGGCACAACGGTGCAAAATTCTGCACCGTCGCATCGCATTCGCGTAACGGCATGGATTCTATGGTCTACACCGCGTCGCTTCGCTCCTTGCTTCGCCATAGAATGACGAGTTGAGAAGCGCCTCGGCCAATCGCCACAGCGCGCTGACAGTGCTAAGGGGACACACCCAATCCGGCAAAATTTCTGTGCAGGATGATCAGTGGTTCGGCAGCTTCATGCCGCCCGTTGCCATGTCGATCGTTATGCTGCCGCCGATCCTGACATCGGTATTGCCGATTTTGAACGTGCCGTCGTTGCCGGCTGGCAGCGCGTCGTCCGGTTCCGGTTGCGGCGCCGGCTTGGCGATGCGGTAGTCGCCGCTGACGCCCGGCAGTTTCTGCGACGAGCTGTCGTCGGCAAAGGCGAAGCCAGCCATCAGCACGCCGGCAAGCACGGCGAGGGCAGCGCACAGACGCCTGGATTGAAGCGGATTGATCATGCGCGGACTATAGAGACGCGGCTGGGGCGATGCCAGAAGCGCGGCGATCAAATTGCCGCGCGTCTGCCCCCGCGATGTTCAGGCGGCCTTCTTGCGCGTGTCGTAGACGTGGTCGACGAGGCCCCATTCCTTGGCTTCCGCCGCGCTCATGAAATAGTCGCGGTCGAGCGTGCGTTCGACCTCCTCGTAGCTGCGGCCGCAATGCCTGGCATAGAGCTCGGTCATGTGCTGCTTGGTGCGCACGATGTCCTCGGCATGGCGCTGGATGTCGGAGGCCTGGCCCTGGAAGCCGCCAAGCGGCTGATGCAGCACTATTCTCGTGTTGGGCAGCGCGATGCGCCGCCCCGGGGCGCCTGCCATCAACAGGAAGGAGCCCATCGAGGCGGCAAAACCCATACACACCGTCGAGACCGGGCAGGAGATGTACTGCATCGTGTCGTAGATGGCGAAGCCGCTGGTCACCATGCCACCCGGCGAGTTGATGTAGAGCGAGATCTCCTTGTCGGGATGGTCCGATTCCAGCGACAGAAGCTGGGCGCAGACCAGCGCCGAGACGTTGTCGTTGATCTCGCCGTTGATGAAGACGATGCGCTCGCGCAGCAGCCGCGAAAAGATATCGAAGGAGCGCTCGCCGCGGCTCGACTGTTCGATGACCATCGGCACCAGATTGGCAATGCTCATGACGGGTTTCCTCGGTTCTCTTTTGATCAGGCCGCGCGCAGCATCATTGAGGGCGCATTGGCGGCGATCGGATTCCTGCGCGCGTCGAGCGAAAGCCCGCATCCGGCGCCGGCAATGGCAACGGGCTCAGCCACCCGCACGAAGCCGTCATGGACGATGCTGAGATGCGTGCCGCCCGAGGCAGTGCGCGCCAGCGTGAAGGTGACGACGCTATCGAAAGCGGGCAGCCGGCTGGCATCATCGGCACCGGGCCGCTCGCGCCACGAATAGCGCAGCACCCTGCCGGGCTCGGCCTCGAGCACCTCGCATTCGATCGGCGCATCCGGTCCGGCAAAGGCGAAGCGGGTGCCGGCCTTAGCCATCATGTCGTTCGGCATCAGCCAGGCGGCGAGCAGTTGCGGCTCGGTCAGCGCGCGCCAGACCTTTTCCGGCGGCTCGGCAACCTCGCATTCGAAGCCGAGCGGCGCCTCGGCCGCTGCCGGGTTCTTTCTCTTGGTCATTGGTCCATTCCCTTCAGAACCGTCTTCAACTTCTCGATGCGTTCCGGCCAGAAGGCGCGGTAGCGTTCGACCCAGCCGAGCAGCGGGTCGAGCCCTTGCGGATCGGCGCGGTAATAGGCGTTGCGGCCGGCGCGTCGCTCGACCACCAGACCGGCGCCGCGCAGCACGGCGAGGTGCTGCGAGACCGCTGGCTGCGACACGCTCATGCCGGCGCGCAGCTCGCTCACGCTCATCTCGCTGGCGGTAAGCCGCTCGTAGACGGCGCGTCGTGTCGGGTCGGCGAGCGCCCGGAAAATCTCTGCTTCGATCATGGATAAAGCATAAGTCGATACTTATTGATTTGGCAAGCCTCCATTTGATCGCCATATCAAGGAGCATGTTCAGCCAAGGCCTTTGCTGACATTCCTTGACAGAAAGGGCGGTTGTGACTAGAACGAAAAGAGAACAAAAACCTTGTGGGAAAAGCCAGCCTTTGCGGGCGGCGGCGACCCGCAGGCTGTAAGGTGAGCGACTTAAAATTTGTTTCGGATGAGCGCGGAGAAATAAGATGGCGGGTAGCGTCAACAAGGTCATTCTGGTCGGCAATCTCGGGGCGGACCCTGAAATCCGCCGCCTGAATTCCGGTGATCCGGTCGTCAACATCCGTATCGCCACGTCGGAAAGCTGGCGCGACAAGAACTCGGGCGAGCGTAAGGAAAAGACCGAGTGGCATAATGTCGTCATCTTCAACGATCAGCTCGCCAAGGTGGCGGAGCAGTATTTGAAGAAGGGCATGAAGGTCTATGTCGAGGGCCAGTTGCAGACCCGCAAATGGCAGGACCAGACCGGTGCCGACAAATACACGACCGAGGTCGTGCTGCAGAAGTTCCGTGGCGAATTGCAGATGCTTGACGCGCGCGGCGAGGGCGGCGGCGGGCAGGTGGGCAATTACTCCGGGGGCAGCAGCAGCCGTGGCTCGGATTTCGGCCAGTCCGGCCCGAATGAAGGTTTCAGCCGCGGCGGCGGCGGTGGCTCCAGGGGCGGCGGTGGCGGTGGCTCGTCGCGCGAGCTGGACGACGAGATCCCGTTCTAAGCGTCTGGTCGGTTGAGGGGAAGGCGCGATGTCGCTCGGACCGCTTCTGTCGGCGCCGCCTCCCATTCCATGGCATGCGTTCGCGGCCTTCGCCGCTTTAGCCATCGGCGGCGCCCAGTTGGCGCTGCCGAAAGGCACTGTGCGTCATCGCGTGCTGGGCTATGCCTGGGTGGCGCTGATGCTGGTCATCGCCATATCGAGCTTCTGGATCCAGCAGATACGGCTCATCGGTCCTTTCAGCCCGATCCACCTGCTGTCGATCCTGGTGCTGATTACGGTGCCGCTCGCGGTCTGGCACGCGCATAACCATCGGGTGGCAAAGCATCGTAAGGTGATGATCTCGCTGTATGTCTTTGCACTGATTGGCGCGGGCGTTTTCACGTTGCTGCCCGGCCGGATCATGCACGCCGTGGTGTTTGGCCAATAAGGCGGCCAACTCAGTAAGGAAGATCATCGTGAAAGCACGTGTCAAATGGGTCGAGGAACGCACTTTTGTCGGCGAATCCGGCAGCGGCCACAAAGTGGTGCTGGGCACCGCGCACGGACCGGACGGCAAGACGCCGGGACCGAGCCCGATGGAGTTGGTGCTGATCGGCACCGGCGGCTGCTCGGCCTTTGACGTCGTCCACATCCTCGAGAAAGGCCGCGAGGCGGTCGAGGATTGCGTGGTCGAGCTCGATGCCGATCGGGCCGAGACCGATCCCAAAGTGTTCACCCGTATCCACATGCATTTCATCGTCAAGGGCCGCGCGCTGTCGCACGACAAGGTGAAGCGCGCGATCGATCTGTCGATCCAGAAATACTGCTCGGCCAGCGCCATGATGGCGAAGACGGCGACGATCACGCATGACTTCGAGGTGGTCGATACGGCGGCGAAGTAGGCAGTAGGCAGTAGGCAGTAGGCAGTAGGCAGTAGGGCGGTAGGTCGACTGCTTCGCAGCCGGTTAGGCCGCTATCAGCGCCCTGACGCCGTCGGCCACGAACTGCACCGCCAATGCCGCCAGGATGACGCCCAGCAGCCTGGTCAGGATCGAGCGGCCGGTCTGGCCGAGGATGCGGTCGATGCGTTCCGACAGCACGAACACCAGATAGGTGATGACGAGGCAGAGGAAGATGATGCCGACCAGCGCTGCCTGGGCGGCAAAGCCTTCAAAATGTCCCGACAGCAGCACCGTTGCCGAGATGGCGCCCGGACCGGCGATCAGCGGGATCGCCAGCGGGAAGGCGGCGATGTTGTGGATCATGTCCCTGGTGATGGCGACGTCGCCGATCTTCTCCTTGCGGTCCTGGCGGCGCTCGAACACCATTTCGAAGGCGATGAAGAACAAGAGGAAGCCGCCGGCGACGCGGAAGGCCGGCAGCGTTATGCCGAACACCGACAGGATCGAGGCGCCGGCAATGGCAAACAACGCCATGACCAGGAAGCCGATCACCGAAGCGCGGACCGAGACCTGCTGACGCTCCTCGCGGTTCATGCCGCGCGTCACGGCGAGGAAGAGTGGCGCCAGCCCGGGCGGGTCGATGGTCACCAGTATGGTGACGAAGGCGTTGAACAGGCTGTCGAAACTCGGCATCGCTGGTCCCCTCCCGCCGGGCGAAGCCAGGCTACCAATTGGTAGAGCAAAGCCGGGGCGCTGAAAACAGCGCGGAAGAGGAAATCAGCCGGCTATTCGGGCCTGCCGCAATAGGCCTCCAGGCGGTAGCCGTCCGGGTCGATGACGAAGGCGGCGTAATAGTTGTCTCCATAGGCCGCTCGGAGCCCAGGCGGGCCATTGTCCTTACCGCCTTGGCGCAATGCCGCGGCATGAAAAGCGTCAACGCTGGCGCGCGTCGGCGCCGCGAAACAGAAATGCAGGCCAGACTCCGTTTCGGCCGGAACCGGCCGCCCGGCGTCGTTCACCCAAAGCTGGATCGCTTGGGCGCCGTAGCCGAGGGAACCGGCGACTGGCTTAGACAGGAATAGCCGAGCGGCTTGAGCGCCGCGTCGTAGAAGGGTTTCGAAGCGCCCGCGTCGCGGACGCCGATCGAGATGTGGTCAAGCATTGTTTCCTCCATGATTACAATTGGTTGGTCGCTCAGGCCGGAGTCGCGCGACGGGCCAGGAATTCGACCTCCATGCGCCAGGTTGAGCCGCCGTCATGCGAGCGTTCGCCGAGCCAGCGGAACGAATTCCCGGTGATGCGTGAAAAGCTCCAGCGCACCGAGGCACCGGTGCCGTCGGCGCCGATCTGGACGATCGTCTCGCCCTCGGCGCGGCCTTGCTGCCGGCTGTAATACTGGTTGCGCGGATCGCTCCAGAAGATGTGCCACGTGTCGGCGGCGGGATCGTAGACGCGCAATGTCGTGCCGTAGAAGGTCCATGGCCCGAGCGACGGGGAGGGGCCCGCATCGCGCGCGGGCAGGATCCAGACATCCTGCACGGCGCGGCCTTCGAGAACCCAGCCGAAATGCACCTCGCCGCGACCCGTGAGCCTGGTCCCATCCTCGAGAATGCGGGTGGCGTCGAATGTCCAGGCGCCGATGAAGCGGCCGTAGAGCTTGAGTTTTTCGGCGAGATCCGGATTGGGCCCGTCGCTATGCAGGGCCTCGGCAAAAGGATCGGTCATTGTTGCGGCCTCGTTTGTCAGGAGAGGCCAAGCAATAGGGGCGCAGCAGGGTTCTTCGCTTGGGAAAAATTGCTATCTTTTCGCCATGACGACCACCCAGAGAACTTTGGCTTCCGGGCATGGCTGGCAGGTGTCCGACGTGGTGTGCGCTGCGGTCGCCGGCGACAGGCCATTCGAGGAAGAGCACCGCAGCTTCTGCGTCGCTGCCGTGACCAGAGGCACGTTCCGCTATCGCACGCGCCAGGGCACTGCGATGCTGGCGCCGGGCGCCATCCTGCTTGGCAATCCCGGCGCCTGCTACGAATGCGGGCATGAGCACGGCGCCGGTGACCGCTGCATCTCCTTCCATTTCTCGCCTGCCTATCTGGAGCGCGTTCTGACCGACTTGCCGGGCGTGAAACGGCTAGGCTTTGCCGATCCGCGCCTGCCGCCCTTGCCGGCGCTGGCGCCTTTGCTCGCCGAGGCGGAAGCGGCGCGGGAAACGGGCGACGGCGAAGCGTTCGAGGAACTCGGCCTGCGCATCGCCGGCGCGGTCGCCCTAGCCGCGGCCGGATCTTCCACGACTGCCCGGACGCCCAGCCGCCGCGACCAGAAACGCGTTGCCGAGGCGGTGCGCCTGATCGAAATCAACGCCGATCGACCCTTGTCGCTGACCGAGCTGGCCGACGGCACGGCCACCAGCCCTTTTCATTTCCTGCGCATTTTCCGGCACGTCGCCGGCATGACGCCCTATCAATTCCTGCTGAGGACGAGGCTGCATCGGGCCGCGGTGCGAC
The DNA here is from genome assembly GCF_057784215.1 of Mesorhizobium sp. CNPSo 4661. NCBI lineage: Bacteria > Pseudomonadati > Pseudomonadota > Alphaproteobacteria > Hyphomicrobiales > Phyllobacteriaceae > Mesorhizobium > Mesorhizobium sp. CNPSo 4661. The sequence goes on from NZ_JBWGIO010000011.1 coordinate 224,401, forward strand.
TGCGCGCGTCGAACGCCGCGATCTCGACGATCGCGTTCGATGCCGGTTTCAGCGACCTGTCGACCTTCAACCGCCGCTTCCGGCGCGAAATGGGAGAAAATCCCGGCGCCTATCGCTCCCGCCGCGCGGGCCAATGAGGTTTGCCACTTTCGGCGGGTGCGCGGTCAATCCGATGTCGGGCCGCACCAGCCAGGCAGATAGTCCGCGTCCTTGCTCCTGGCGAGCGCCAAGGCATCCTTCATCGCCTTGTCGAAATTCTTCGCGACCGCGTTGCGGTCGATGCGGCGGCGCAGGAAATCCGCCCAGATGAACTCGCTGAACGGCGTCGTGTCCTTGGCGTAACCGCCCTGGCGGCGCAGTTCGCCCGCCATGCTCCGGTAGGGATCGTCGACCAGCTCGCCGATGGTCTTCGGGATCGCCGCGTAATCGCGGCGCCGACCGTTCTCGTCGAACGGGTGCATCCAGCCGCGATTGTCGAGCACGAAAAGAAACGCGTCCTTGTCGAGCGCGGACAGGTCGCTGATCACGGTCACCAGCACGTCCTTGACGCCTTCCTCGAGCAGGGCGCGGGCGAGATGATGGTGATCGGTGACGTAGTTGCGGTTTTTGGGGCCCAGCACCACCGGCACCATGTGTCTGCCGAGAAAGGCGCCGGTCTTCTTCTTTGCGTCTTGCGCCCGGATCATCTGGCGCTTCAGCCCGACCTCCCGCATGCCGACCGTTATCTGCGTAGGCCGCAAGTCCTCGACGGGGACCGGGGTCACAATGGGTTCTCGGGGATCGATCATGGCACTCCATCCTGTTTCTGCTGTTGCGGTTTCCCCGGACCAAGTGATTTGATCGCCGCGTCGACGCTGTGGAATATGCGCTCTGTGCCGACGATTTCAGCGATGCCGAACCGCTTCAGCGCCGCCTGGGCGCGCAGCGATTCCATGCGCGCGATCGCAAAGACCGCGCCTTTGTCGCGACAATGGCGGATGGTGTCGATCAGCGCCTGGGCGGCGGTGTAGTCGATCTCGACGATGTTGCTGGCTTCCAGCACCACCAGCTTCAGGTCCTCGCTGGCGTCGATCAGGTCGCTCAGGCCACGCTTGAAACGGTCGGCATTGACGAAGGAAAGCGGTGCCTGGAACGCTGCCACCAGCACGCCGGGATGCTGTTCGCCGGCGCTGAAATCGCTCGGCGGCCACCAGACCGACGTGCCCGGTACCTGCGCCAGCTCGATCGGCTCGGTGCGCGTCGAGCCCCAGATCCCGTGCAGCAGCGACAGGCCGATGCCGATCGCGACGCCGGTTTCGATCGGCAGGACGACGATGGCGATCATCGTGATCAGGATCAGCGCGAACTCGCCCTTCGCCTGGCGCCAGACCTTGGCGAACACCTGCCAGCGCAGGATATGCTGGGCCACGAACATCAGCACGCCGGCGAGCGCGGCCTGCGGCACATTGGCAAGCAGGCCGCCACCGAAGGCGCCGAGCGCCAAGACGATGGCCGCCGCGATCAGGCCCGAGAGCTGCGAGCGACCACCTGTCTGGGCGACGATGGCCGTGCGCGGCGGGCTGGCGTTAACGGCAAAGGCGCCGAACAGGCCGGACAGAATGCTGCCCGCGCCGACGCCGACGAAGTCGCGGTTGACGTCCGGCGCGTCGCTGTCCCGCGGCGCGAAGGAGCGGCTGGTGGCCGCCGTCTGCACCATGACGACGATGGCGATCAGCAGCGCGAGAGGGACAAGCGCCTGCGCGTCCTGGAAGTCAACGGTCGGCATGCCTGGGGCCGGCAACCCGTTCGGCAAGGCGCCGAGCACTTCGACGCCCCGGTTCTTCAAGTCGAAGGCGATGACTGCAAGCGTCGCCAGAACCACGCCGATCAACGCGGCCGGAATCCGAGCGCTGATATGCTCCGCGACGAAGACGATGCCGAACACGCCGAGCCCAAGCGCCAGGCTCCACGGATTGGTGAGGTGGAGATTGGTCGCGATTTCGCCGATGCGCCGCACCGTCTCGCCACCTTCCGTCGGCAGACCAAGCAGACCCGGCAGCTGCGAGACGATGATATGGACGGAAATGCCGGCGAGGAAACCGGTCGTGACTGGCACGGACAGGAGATCGGCGATCCAGCCGAGACGGAAAACGCCGCTGAGCGTCACCAGCAGCCCCACCATCAGCGCCAGCATGGCCGCCAGCGCCAGGTAGTGCGGCGAGCCGGACGTGGCGATCAGCGCCAGCCCGCCGGCGAACAAGGGCGTGATCGTCGAATCCGCCCCGGCCGACAAATGCCGGTTGGCGCCGAACAGCGCGAAGGCCAGCGAGCCGGCGACGAAGGCAAAGAAGCCGATCTCCGGCGCGAAGCCGCCGAGGCGCGCCGTCGCCATCTGCTCGGGAATGGCGATCGCAGCCAGTGTGATGCCGGCCGCCAGATCGCCGTTGAGGTCCTTGACGCTCCAGCCGCTCAGCGCCCGCAAGGGCAGCCATGAGGCCAGGTTCACAGCACTTGCGGTTTTTGCCCGATCCATCGCCGACCTTGCCGCATGACGGCGAAAACGAAGGTGGCCATATCGTCGCAATCAGCGGTATCCATTTGAAATTACCATCAAAATTGTCTCTGGAAAAGTCCGGCCGAGATTGGAGTTTCGGCAAGGCTTCCTATATAAGCATGCAGTGATTCCCGACTGGATTGTGACCTGATTTGACCGACCAGAAGACACCGCGCGGGCCGGACGGCGGCCCCACCGGCATCGAGCCGATTTCGATCATCGAGGAGATGCAGCGCTCCTATCTCGATTACGCCATGAGCGTGATCGTTAGCCGCGCGCTTCCCGACGTGCGCGATGGCCTGAAGCCCGTGCATCGCCGCATCCTCTATGCCTCGCATGAGAGCGGCTACCACTGGAACCGCAAATATGTGAAGTCGGCCCGCCCGGTCGCCGACGTGATGGGTAAATACCATCCGCATGGCGACGCCTCGATCTATGATGCGTTGGTACGCATGGCGCAGGACTGGTCGCTGCGCGTGCCGCTGATCGACGGTCAAGGCAATTTCGGTTCGATCGACGGCGATCCGCCGGCGGCGATGCGCTATACCGAGTCCAGGCTCACCAAGGTCGCGCATGAGCTCCTGGAGGACATCGACAAGGAAACCGTCGATTTCCAGGACACTTACGATGCGTCCGGCAGCGAGCCCAAGGTGTTGCCGGCCCGTTTCCCGAACCTTCTGGTCAACGGCTCCGGCGGCATTGCCGTCGGTATGGCCACCAACATCCCGCCGCACAATCTCACTGAGGTCTGCAACGGCGCCATCGCCCTGATCGACAATCCGGCGATCGACCTGACGGCGTTGATGGAGATCGTGCCCGGTCCGGATTTCCCGACCGGCGGCATCGTGCTCGGCCGTTCCGGCATCTACAACGCCTATTCGACGGGCCGCGGCTCGATCGTCATGCGTGGCCGCGTCGAGATCGAGCAGCGCGGCAATGACCGTGAATCCATCATTGTCACCGAGATTCCCTATCAGGTGAACAAGGCCTCGATGATCGAGAAGATGGCCGAACTGGTGCGCGACAAGCGCATCGAGGGTATCTCCGACATCCGCGACGAGAGCGACCGCCAGGGCTACCGTGTCGTCGTCGAACTGAAGCGCGACGCCGTGGCCGACGTTGTCCTCAACCAGCTCTATCGCTTCACGCCGCTGCAGACGTCGTTCGGCGCCAATATGGTGGCGCTCAACGGCGGCAAGCCGGAAGTGCTGACGCTGATCGACATGCTGAAGGCCTTTGTCAGCTTCCGCGAGGAAGTCGTCAGCCGTCGCACGAAATACCTGCTGCGCAAGGCGCGCGAGCGGGCGCATGTGTTGGTCGGTCTGGCGATTGCCGTCGCCAATATCGACGAGGTGATCAAGCTCATCCGCACCGCGCCCGATCCGCAGACGGCGCGCGAGCAGTTGATGGAGCGGCGCTGGCCCTCGCACGACGTCGCGCCGCTGATCAAGCTGATCGACGATCCGCGCCACCGCATCAACGAGGACGGCACCTACAATCTCTCCGAGGAGCAGGCTCGCGCCATCCTCGAACTGCGCCTGCAGCGCCTGACCGCGCTGGGTCGCGACGAGATCGCCGACGAGTTGAACCAGATCGGCGCCGAGATCGTTGATTTCCTTGACATTTTGTCGTCGCGTGCTCGTATCCAGCAAATCGTCAAGGACGAGCTGGTCGCTGTCCGCGACGAGTTCGGCACGCCGCGCCGCACCGAGCTCTCCGACGGCGGCTCGGATATGGAAGACGAGGATCTGATCCAGCGCGAGGACATGGTCGTCACCGTCAGCCATTCCGGCTACATCAAGCGCGTGCCGCTCTCGCTCTACCGGGCGCAGCGCCGCGGCGGCAAGGGCCGCTCCGGCATGTCGACCAAGGAAGAGGATTTCGTCACCCGGCTGTTCGTCGCCAACACGCATACGCCGGTGCTGTTCTTCTCCTCGCGCGGCATCGTCTATAAGGAGAAGGTCTGGCGGCTGCCGATCGGCAACCCGCAATCGCGTGGCAAGGCGCTGATCAACATGCTGCCGCTGGAGCAGGGCGAGCGCATCACCACGATCATGCCGCTGCCGGAGGACGAGACCAGCTGGGGCGAGCTCGACGTGATGTTCGCCACCACGCGCGGCACCGTGCGCCGCAACAAGCTCAGCGACTTCGTCCAGGTCAATCGCAACGGCAAGATCGCCATGAAGCTGGAGGAAGAGGGCGATGAGATTCTCGGCGTCGAGACCTGCACCGACAATGACGATGTGCTTCTGACGGCGAATTCCGGCCAGTGCATCCGCTTCCCGGTCTCCGATGTCCGCGTCTTCCAGAGCCGCAATTCGGTCGGCGTTCGCGGCATAACCATGGCCGAGACCGACCGCATCATCTCGATGTCGGTGATCGAGAATGTGGATGCGTCACCCGCCGAGCGGGCCGCCTATCTCAAGCGCGCCGCGGCCGAGCGCCGGCTGGCAGTCGGCGCTGCCGGCGAGGAAGAAGAAATCGCGCTGACCAATGAGGAAATCGGCGAGGAGGCCGAGCTCTCCGAGGAGCGCTACGAATTCCTCAAGGCGCATGAAAAGCTCGTGCTGACGGTGACCGAATATGGCTACGGCAAGCGGTCGTCGTCCTACGATTTCCGCCTGACGGGCCGCGGCGGCAAAGGCATCCGCGCCACCGATGTGTCGAAGGTAGCTGAGATCGGCCGGCTGGTCGCGACCTTCCCGGTCGGCAATGACGATCAGATCATGCTGGTTTCGGACGGCGGCACGGTCATCCGCGTGCCGGTCAACGGCATACGCTTCGCCAGCCGCGCCACCAAGGGCGTGACGATCTTCAATACGGCCGAAGGCGAGAAGGTTGTGTCGGTGGAGCGGATTTCGGAGCCGCAGTCGGACGAAGAGGCCGAGGACGTGGCCTCGGGCGAAAGCGGCGCGGACGATACGGGCGAAAGCGAATAGGTTCGTCCAGGTTTCACCGGCCCCTTTGGGCCGGTTCGGTCATGGCGGGGATCAGTGGCGACGGTAAACGTTGCGATGGGCGAAACCATCGAGCCGCTTGGTATTGACCTTGACGCGCACCCGCGCTGCTTCCTGATGCAACCCGAATGCAGTCGCGATCAGCATCACGATGGTCATTGCAGTGGCAAGCATGTAGATCAGCATTTGCGTGTTCTCCTGCACCTTACAACGATAAGATGGGAATTTGGTTTCATCCCTTGAAGCGGCAACCTAGTGAACGCTGCGTGAAACGTTCGTGATCGTCGCATTCATCTGTCGTTCATCGGGGCGAAAAGGTTCACGCACGCCTCATCAATCGGATTTGCCTTTGTTTGAGAGGCTCGCTAGAAGCCTGCCATGACCGAACGCACCGCCCTTTACGCCGGCTCCTTCGACCCGCTGACCAATGGCCATCTCGACGTGCTCAAGGCGTCGCTAGCGGTGGCGGATACCGTCTATGCGGCGATCGGCATTCATCCTGGCAAGAAGCCGTTGTTTTCCTTCGAGGAACGCGTGAAGCTGATCGAGGCCGCGACCAAGGCCGAATTCGGCCGCGACAGCGACCGCATCAAGGTCGTGTCCTTCGACGGGCTGGTCATCGACGCTTCCCGCAAGCATGGCGCCTCGATCATGATCCGGGGGCTGCGCGACGGCACCGACCTCGATTACGAAATGCAGATGGCCGGCATGAACGAGACGATGGCGCCGGAACTGCAGACGGTTTTTCTGCCCGCCAGCCCGTCGGTGCGCACCATTACCGCCACACTTGTACGCCAGATTGCGTCGATGGGCGGCGACATCCGCCCATTCGTGCCAGCGGCGGTTGCCGGCGCGCTCACCGCCAAGTTCACCAAATAGGCTTTCCCGGAGATTCCTATGCAGCTGAAGAAGCTCGCTTCGTTCCTTGTCGTGCTTGCCGGCCTTTTCGCGGCATCCATTTTTTCGGCATCCGGCCCGGCCGTCGCCGCCGACAAGGAAAACACCATGATCATCACGCTCAAGGATGGCGACGTGACGATTGCGCTGCGTCCCGATCTGGCGCCGAAGCATGTCGCGCAGATCAAGAAGCTGGTGCGCGACGGCGCCTATGACAATGTCGCCTTCCACCGCGTCATCGACGGGTTCATGGCGCAGACCGGCGACGTCAAGTTCGGCAACATGAAGAAGGGGTTCAACCCCGAAGCCGTCGGCACCGGCGGCTCCGATCTTCCCGATCTGCCGGCCGAGTTCTCGCAGAGCGAGCAGTTCACGCGCGGCGTGCTCGGCATGGCCCGTTCGCAGGACCCGAATTCGGCGAACTCGCAATTCTTCATCATGTTCGCGCCGGCGCCGAACCTCGACGGCCAGTACACCATCGTCGGCAAGGTCGTCGGCGGCATGGATCTCGTGGACAAGATCAAGAAGGGCGACGAGGCCGACAACGGCACGGTCACCGACCCCGACCGCATGATCAAGGTTCGCATCGCCGCCGACAGCAAATAACTCCCTCAATTTTCAAAAGGATTTCCTGACATGGCTGAGATCAAGGATCGCGAGAACGCGCTCATCATGGAAACGACCAAGGGACAGGTCGTCATCGAGATGTACCCTGAATTGGCGCCCGGCCACGTCGCGCGCATCAAGGAGTTGGCGCGTGAAGGCGCCTATGACGGCGTGGTGTTCCACCGCGTCATCGACGGCTTCATGGCGCAGACCGGCGACGTCAAGTTCGGCAATTCAAGCAAGCCCACCTATGCGCCGTCGCGCGCGGGCATGGGCGGCTCCGACAAGCCGGACCTGAAGGCCGAGTTCTCCAACGCCAATCACGGCCGCGGCGCCTGCTCGATGGCCAGGGCCCAGAACCCGAATTCGGCGAATTCGCAGTTCTTCATCTGCTTCGACGATGCCGCTTTCCTCAACCGCCAGTACACGGTGTGGGGCCAGGTCATCGAAGGCATGGAGAATGTCGACAAGATCAAGCGCGGCGAGCCGGTGCAGGATCCCGACAAGATCGTCTCGCTGAAAGTCGCGGCGGACGTCAAGTAAAGGCGGAACGATGATGGGCGCTGTCTGGTCCCTGCTCGGCATCCTGTCCGGCGCCTTCATCGCCATCCAGGCGCCGATCAATTCGCAGCTGGCGAAGGGCCTCGGCCTTCCGGTCGCGGCGGCGGCATTCTCCTTCCTGTCGGGCGCTATCGTTCTCGGCATTATCGCCTTCGCGGTGGTGAGGCTGCAGGGCATATCACTCGACTGGAAGGCGCCGGCACCCTGGCTGTTCATCGCGGGCGGTATGCTCGGCGGCTTCTATGTCACGCTCTCCACCATTCTGACGCCGCGCATCGGCGCGGCGGCGCTGATGGCCTTCCTGGTCGCCGGGCAGCTGCTTGCCGGCATGCTGATCGACCGCGCCGGTTTCCTTGGCGTGGCGGTGCGCGAAATCTCGCTTGGCCGCGTCGCCGGCGCCGTGCTCTTGCTTGCCGGGGCGCTGCTCATCCGGCTCTACTGATGCGCGTCGACCTGTTCGACTTCGACCTGCCGGAAGAGCGCATCGCGCTTCGCCCGGCCGAGCCGCGCGACGGCGCCAGGCTTCTGGTCGTCAAACCGGGCGAACCGCTGCAGGACCGCATCGTCGGCGAATTGCCGTCGCTGCTTCGCGAAGGCGACGTGCTGGTGTTCAACGACACCAAGGTTATCCCGGCGCAATTGAAGGGCGTGCGCAAGCGCGGCGAGGCGGTGGCGCAGGTCGAGGCGACGCTGCATATGCGCGTGGCGCCGGACCGCTGGCAGGCCTTCATGCGGCCGGGCAAGCGCATCGCCGCCGGCGACCGCATCCATTTCGGCCATGACGGCAGTTCCTGCTTTTTGGGCCAGCTCGACGCCACGGTGATCGAGAAGGGCGAGGCGGGCGAGGCGCTGCTCGGCTTCGACCTTTCCGGGCCGTTCCTCGACGAGGCGCTGCACGCCGTCGGCCATATTCCGCTGCCGCCCTATATCGCCTCGAAGCGCGACGACGACGAGCGCGACCGCGCCGACTACCAGACCATCTATGCCAGGGAAGAGGGCGCGGTCGCTGCTCCCACCGCCGGCCTGCATTTCACGCCGGAGCTGTTTGCCGCGCTCGACGCCAGGGGTGTCGATCGCCGCTTCGTCACGCTGCATGTCGGCGCCGGCACCTTCCTGCCGGTCAAAGCGGACGACACGGTCGATCACAAGATGCATGCCGAGACTGGCTCGGTAAGCGCGGAGACGGCGGCGGCGCTCAACGCGGCCAAGGCACGGGGAAGGCGGATCGTCTGCGTCGGCACGACATCGCTGCGGCTTTTGGAAAGTGCCGCGCGCGACGACGGCGGGATCGACCCGTGGTCCGGACCGACCGACATCTTCATCACGCCCGGCTACCGCTTCCGGACGGCCGACATGCTGATGACCAATTTCCATCTGCCGCGCTCGACGCTCTTCATGCTGGTCTCGGCCTTCAGCGGGCTTGAGACGATGCGCTCGGCCTATGCGCATGCCATCGAGAACCGCTACAGGTTCTACTCCTACGGCGACGCAAGCCTGCTTTACCGGGCGGAGACGAGCGATGGACGATGATCTCGACAGCATGGACCGCGATATGCTGACCGCGGAGGTGAAGAAGCTGCGCGCCGGCATCCGCGCTCATCGCGACACGACCGGGCATGATCTGTGCTGGCATCACCCCGACCTCTGGGACCTTTTGCCGGAAAAGACCGAGCCGTCGATCGCCGTGCCGCCATGGCCGAAATTCATGCGCGGCTGCATCCGCTACCGGCAGTCGCTCGACGAGCAGGCGGCCGGCGCTCCGGTGCACGACAAGGAATTCAATGGCTGAGACTTTTTCCTTCAAGGTGCTTGCCGCCGACGGCAAGGCACGGCGCGGCCTTGTCTCGATGCCGCGCGGCGAGATCCGCACGCCGGCCTTCATGCCGGTCGGCACCGGCGGCACCGTCAAGGCCATGTATATGGACCAGGTGCGCGGCGTCGGCGCCGACATCATCCTCGGCAACACCTACCATTTGATGCTGCGGCCCGGCGCCGAGCGCGTGGCCCGGCTCGGCGGCCTGCACGAGTTCGCCCGCTGGCCTTATCCGATCCTGACCGACAGCGGCGGCTTCCAGGTGATGTCGCTGTCGAAGCTGAGGAAGCTGACCGAACAGGGCGTCACCTTCCGCTCGCATATCGACGGCGCGCCCTACGAGATGTCGCCGGAGCGGTCGATCGAGATCCAGGGGCTGCTCGATTCCGACATCCAGATGCAGCTCGACGAATGCACAGCGCTTCCCGCCAAGCCCAAGGAGATCGAGCGCGCCATGGAATTGTCGCTGCGCTGGGCCGAGCGCTGCAAGGCGGCCTTCGGCGACCAGCCGGGCAAGGCGATGTTCGGCATCGTCCAGGGCGGCGACAGCGCGGCCTTGCGCGTGCGCTCCGCTCAGGCGCTGAAGGCGATGGACTTGAAAGGCTATGCCGTCGGCGGGCTGGCGGTCGGCGAGCCGCAGCCGGTGATGCTGGAGATGCTCGACATCACCTGCCCGGAGCTGCCGGCCGACAAGCCGCGCTACCTGATGGGCGTCGGCACGCCTGACGATATCCTGAAATCGGTGGCGCGCGGCATCGACATGTTCGACTGCGTGATGCCGACGCGTGCCGGCCGCCATGGCCTTGCCTATACGCGCCGCGGCAAGGTCAATCTCAGGAACGCCCGCCATGCCGACGATCCGCGGCCGCTCGACGAGGAAAGCGATTGCCCGGCCGCGCGCGATTATTCGCGCGCCTACCTGCATCACCTCGTACGCTCGCAGGAGGCGCTCGGCGCCATGCTGCTGACCTGGAACAACCTGTCCTATTATCAGAGGCTGATGCAGGACATCCGCGCGGCCGTCGAAGCGAAGGCCTTTGAAGTGCGCGCCGCCGAGATCACCGAAGGCTGGGCGAGGGGCGACATCCCGGCCCTTTGATTGGAGCAATTCCAGGAAAAGTGTGAGCGGTTGGGCTCGGCGACTTCGCCGTAGCCTTCCGTCCGGAGTTGCGTCAAACAAAGAGATGGGGCGTTTCGCCGTTTCTATGAAACGGTCAAACACCCCAGTGAACCCTCAGAGAACCTTTCATAAATCAGATGAGGAGTAAGTATCCCTTGCCATATCGAGGCAAAGGGCGGCACGGCTTTGGTGAAAATAGACGCGTCGACTGCTGACGATCATGTAGCAGGCGCTAATGTCGGCCGGTCAGGATCGGCGGCGATCCGGCCATGGAGCTACAGTCTATTACTCGTAATTTCAGCGGTCGTTCTTGCCGGCTTGACCTTGCGTCTGCTCGGCGCGCGCGGGGACCTCTGGCACGATGAGATCTGGAGCATCGTGCTGCTGAAGCCCCTGACGTCGGTCGACCAGATATTCTGGCGCATAAACCACGACAACAATCACTTCCTGAATTCGATATATCAGTATGTCGTCGGCCCCGATGCCGCGCCGCTCGTCCAGCGCGGCCTGTCGATAACGCTTGGTGCGTGCACCGTCATTGCGGCCGCGGCGATATCGCGCGGACGCTGGGCCATGGTTGCGTCGGCGCGCTGCTGTTTGCCCTGAGCTACCCGATGGTCCACTACGGCTCGGAGGCGCGCGGCTATGCCGGCCTGGTGCTGTTCACGCTCGTTTCCGTGGGTCTTCTGGAGCGCTGGGTTCGACAAGCGGGGGCCGTATGGCATCGCTCTTGCCATCGCCATTCTGCTTGGCTTCCTTTCCCATCTGACGATGATCGAAGCGGTAGCGGTGCTCGCGGTCTGGACAATGTGGCTAAGCTGGCGACGCAGCCGCAGCCTGATTGTCGTCAACAGGGACGTTATCCAGGCCTTCCTGCCTGCTTTCCTAGCCGTGCTTCCGCTCGCCGCGGCAATCCTCGTGGGCGCGCGATTGTTCAGCTTCAACGTCGGCGGGTATTCGTCCTTCTCGCTTGAGAAGTTCGCCGCCGGCTATGGCGGAATGATCCGCTATCTTTTCGGTCTGCCGGACTGGATCGGCGACTGGACATGCGTCGCGATCGTTTGCGCCCTGGTTTTGGCATATGCAGGCGTCTCGCGCGATCGCCGGGCCAGTCTCTATGTTGTCGGCGTCGTCGGGCTGCCTGCCTTGATGGCGGCCGCGCATCTGCCGAATCTCGAATTCCCGCGCTATTTCATCGTCAGCGGAGCCTTGTTGCTGCTTTGGGCTGGAGAGATGATCGGACGCGGCTTCGACGCCGGCGGTGTGAGAAGGCTTTGCGCCGCCGGGGTGCTCATGCTTGTGGCCGGCGGCAACGTGGCGTTGCTGGCTCGTTTCTATGAGCAAGGGCGCGGTTCCTATTCCAGCATGGTGGACGAGATGACAAGGAGCGGCGCCGCCACATATGCCACCAACGCCGATTTCCGCACCGGCATGGTTGTCGATTATTTCGCGGCGCGCATGGGCCGCCAGGCCTCGCTCGTCACCCAGGATAAGATTTGCGCCGGGCGCGCCGACTGGCTCGTTCTCGAAGGTGATCCCCAAAAAACAGCCGGAGCGCGTGGGCTTCGATTGCGCGCTTGCCTACGAACGAGCCGGAGCCTCGACCTACTGGGGTCTCTCCGGTTTGGGCTGGACACTCTATATCCGCCGGGATTGAGCGGTCACGCAGGCGGTCTCAGGTGCTGACCGAAGTCGAAGCGCGCAGGCTGCAGCCGGTGATCTTGAAACTGCCGTCCGCCTGCTGCTGCAGCGTATAGACCGCCTCATAGTCCTTGCCGTCGGGCCCGACGATCAGCACCTGCTGGACGATCGAACCGGGCCCGGTCTCTTCGACCTTGCCGAAGGAATAGGATTGGGGCTTGCGCACCGGCGCGTAGCCATTGGTCACCATGTTCATGAAGGTGTCGACGGTCGGAAAGATCTGCTTCACGTTCGGCGCGGCGAAGCTGTAGGCGGTGGCGCCGTCATCGGCGATGAAGGCTTTCAGTTGGCCGTCTATGGCCGTCTGCGCGGCCTTGATCTCGGCATCGCCGGCAAAGGCAAGCGAAGCTATCAACATCGGAACAAGAGCTAGTGCGAACAATGCGCGGCGCATGGCCTGCCTCCCGGAACTCGCGCTTGGCGAATGCAATCTAACATACGCGCTTCGGCATGGCCTGGTTTCACCGAGCTGCGAAGATTCCGCCATTTCGGCGTCGGGAGGCGGGATCAGCTACTCTTTGAGGTGCGCGGTGCGTGAAGCTTGAAAGCCGGGCGGCAGTCTGCCACAAGGGCCGCTTAATCTTGAAGCAGGCTGGCAGGACCGGGCAATGAAGGCATTTTTCGTGCAGATCAAGTGCGACCTGGGCAAGTCCTATGAGGTCGCCAGCGCGCTCGCCGATGCCGAGATCGCCTCCGAGATATACTCGACCGCCGGCAATTACGACCTGCTCGCCAAATTCTATATCGACGACGAGGAAGACGTCGGCCACTTCGTCAACGAGCGGGTGCAGATTCTGCCTGGAATCAAGGACACCTTCACGATCGTGACCTTCCGGGCGTTCTGACGGACCTGGCGATGCCCCGCCGGGAAGCAGCAGCTGACCCGGCCTTGCCGTTGGTGCCTTAAATTTAGGCAATTCGCATAGAGCGGACCCCATCGGCTCTTAAATCACCGATTGCCCTTGATTTTCTCCGGCTAGGCCAGTGAAATGGCCTGAGAGGGGAGTAAGCGATTGGCAGCTTTCGACGAAATGCTTCCGGAAGTTTCCGGATTGAGAAGACCTTATGAGGCTTACGATCGCTGGCTGAAGGAGCAGGACCCGGCCAGGCTTACCCAGAAAATGCAGGACGCCGAGCGCGTCTTTCGCAAGACCGGCATCACCTTCGCCGTCTATGGCGAGCAGGAAGCTTCCGAGCGGCTGATCCCTTTCGACATCGTCCCGCGCATCCTCTCCGGCCAGGAATGGCGCCGGCTGACGCAAGGCATCGAGCAGCGCGTGCAGGCGCTGAACGCCTTTCTCGACGATATCTACCACCGCCAGGAGATCCTGCGCGCCGGGCGCGTGCCGAGGGAGCTCGTCGCGAAGAACGAGGCCTTCCTGCCCGAGATGATCGGGGTCAGGCCTCCGGCCGGGGTCTACACCCATATCATCGGCGTCGATATCGTCCGCATCTCGGAGAACGAGTTCTACGTGCTGGAGGACAATGCCCGCACGCCGTCCGGCGTCTCCTACATGCTGGAGAACCGCGAGACTATGATGCAGCTCTTTCCGGAGCTGTTCCAGAAGATCAAGGTGCGGCCGGTCGAGAACTATCCGCAACTCCTGCGCCAATCGCTCGCCGCGGTGCGGCCGCAAAGCGCCAAAGGCGCACCGACCATCGCCGTGCTGACGCCGGGTTCCTACAACTCGGCCTATTTCGAGCACGCCTTCCTCGCCGACCAGATGGGCGTGCAGCTCGTCGAGGGGCAGGATCTGCGCGTCGTCGACGGCCATGTCGCGATGCGCACCACCGAAGGCTACAAGCAGATCGACGTGCTCTACCGGCGCGTCGACGACAACTTCCTCGATCCGCTGACCTTCCGGCCGGACTCCGCGCTCGGCGTGCCGGGCATCATGGATGTCTACCGCGCCGGCAACATCACCATCGCCAATGCGCCCGGCACCGGCATCGCCGACGACAAGGCGATCTATTCCTACATGCCGGAGATCGTCGAGTTCTACACCGGACGCAAGGCGATCCTCGGCAACATCCCGACCTGGCGCTGCTCGGAGCCGGACAGCCTGAAATACGTGCTGGAACACATCAGCGAGCTGGTGATCAAGGAAGTGCACGGCTCAGGCGGCTACGGCATGCTGGTCGGCCCGGCTGCGACCAAGAAGGAATGCCAGGAGTTCGCCAAGAAGCTGCAGGCAAAACCCTCGAACTACATCGCCCAGCCGACACTGGCACTGTCGACCTGCCCGATCCTGACCGAAAAGGGCCTGTCGCCACGCCATGTCGATCTTCGGCCTTACGTGCTGGTCTCCGATCGCATCCAGATCGTGCCGGGCGGCTTGACGCGTGTCGCCCTGAAGGAAGGCTCGCTGGTTGTGAACTCATCACAAGGTGGCGGGACGAAGGACACGTGGGTGTTGGATGATTGAAACAGCGAATAGCGAGTAGTGAGTAGGCAGTAGGCAGTAGGCAGTAGGCAGTAGTGGAAGGATAGGGGACAGGGAAATGCCATATTCCATTGAGGTTCAAATGTTTACTACTCCCTACTGCCTATTCCCTACTCACTAGCCCGAAGGGCGTTCCCATGCTTCTCGGCCGCACCGCCAACGGTCTCTACTGGATGAACCGCTATATCGAGCGGGCCGAAAACATGGCGCGCTTGGTCGACGCCGGCCTGCGCATGGCGCTGACGCGCACGCAGAGCGCTTCTGAGGAATGGAATTCGGTGCTGCTCAGCGCCGGCTCGGACATCGCCTTCAGCCAGAAGTACCAGGATTATACCGCCGCCAACGTCTCCGACTTCCTGCTGCGCGACACCTCGAACCCGTCGAGCACGATGTCGTCGATCGAGACGGCGCGCAACAATGCCCGCATGGTGCGCACGGCGCTGACGCGCGAGACCTGGGAAAGCATCAACGAAGCCTGGATGGCGCTGAAGCGCATGCTGGCGAGGCCGATCGACGAGCGCGACCTGCCGACCGTGCTCGATGCCATCAAGCGCGAGACGGCGCTGATCCGCGGTTCGTTCTACGGCACGATGCTGCGCAACGAGATCTTCGATTTCTCGCAGTTGGGCACCTATGTCGAGCGCGCCGACAACACGGCGCGCATCCTCGACGTGAAATATTATGTGCTGTTGCCTTCGCTCTCCTGGGTCGGCTCGACGCTGGACAATTACCAGTGGGAGTCGATCCTGCGCTCGGTGTCGGCGCACCGCTCCTATCGCTGGGTTTATGAAGCCGACTACACGCCGACGAACATCGCCGATTATCTGATCCTCAACGTGCGCATGCCGCGCTCGCTGACCTTCTGCTACCGTTTCCTCGGCGAGCATCTGAAATTCCTCGCCGACGATTACGGCGAACGCCATGCCTGCCATGGAACGGCCGAGAAGATCCAGGCGCTGCTCAAAAGGGGGTCGATCAAGGACATATTCGATCACGGCCTGCATGAATTCCTGGCCGAGTTCATTCGCGACAACACCAGGCTGGGCGACGAGATCGCCCAGGATTACCGGTTCAATTGAGCACAGCCGAGGGCGAGCGCTATGCGGCTCAAGATCACCCATCGCACCGAGTACCACTACGATCAGCCGGTGCAGTATCTGCTGCAGCGGCTGCGCCTGCTGCCGTTGAGCGGGCGTACGCAGACCGTCGGCTCCTGGGCGATCAAGGTTGAAGGGGCTCGCGAGGAGGTGCGCTTCACCGACCATTTCGGTAACGACACGCGGCTGGTGAGCGCCGAGAGCGGCCAGAACGCGATCACCGTCGAGGCCGCCGGTGACGTGACCACGCATGATACGGCGGGCATAACGGGTCCGCATCAGGGCTTTGCGCCGCTTTGGCTGTTCGGACAGCAGACGCAGCTCACCACAGCCGGCGAGGGCATACGCGAATTGGCCGGCGCGGTCGGGCAGGGCACCGAAATCGAGCGACTGCACCGGTTGATGGGCGCCATCGGCGAACGCGTCGTTTACAGGCCGGGCACGACCAGCGTCGTGACGCCGGCGGAAGAAGCCCTGGCGTTGAAGACCGGCGTCTGCCAGGACCACAGCCACATCTTCATCGCCGCGGCCGGCGTGCTTGGCTTTCCCGCCCGCTACATCAGCGGCTATCTGATGATGGATGCGGCCGTCGAGCAGGCCGCGAGCCATGCCTGGGCCGAGGCCTATGTCGTGGGGCTCGGCTGGGTTGCCTTCGACCCGGCGAACGGCATCTCTCCCGACGAACGCTATGTGCGGGTGGCGACGGGGCGCGACTATCGCGACGCCTCGCCCGTGTCGGGGATACTGCTGGGGCAGTCGCAGGAGAAGCTTGCCGTCACCGTCACGGTGGAGCAGTAATCTTCGCAAGATTCTCTGCCGGAAGAGCGACCATGACCTATTGCGTCGGCCTCAAGATCGATCGCGGGCTCGTGTTCATGTCGGACACGCGCACCAATGCGGGTATGGATTCGATCTCGACCTTCAAGAAGATGCATGTGTGGGAACAGCCCGGCGAGCGCGTCATCGTGCTGATGTCGGCGGGCAACCTTGCCACGACGCAGGCCGTCGTCAGCCTGCTCGACGAGCGCAACAAGGCGGTCGGCGACCGCCACGAGAAGCTGCTCGAGACCCCGTCTATGTACCAGACGGTGCGGCTGGTCGGCGAAACGGTCAAGGAAGTGATCGCGCATGCGTCGCCCGACGGCGAGAAGGCGGATTCCTATTTCAATGCTTCCTTCATCCTCGGCGGCCAGATCAAGGGCAGCCCCCCCAGGCTGTTCATGATCTATCCGGAAGGCAATTTCATCGAGTCGACCGACGACACGCCATTCTTTCAGATCGGCGAGACGAAATACGGCAAGCCGATCATCATTCGCGCCTATGACCGGGCCATGAGCCTGGCGGAGACGGTGAAGCTGCTGCTGGTGTCCTTCGACTCGACGCTGAAATCCAACCTTTCGGTCGGGCTGCCGCTTGATCTTCTGTTCATGGAACAGGATGCGTTCAAGGTGGGGCTGAGCCGGCGGATCGGCCAGGACGATCCCTATTACCGCACCATTTCGGACGGCTGGTCCAAGGCGCTGAAATTGGCCTTTTCAAACCTGCCGGATTTTCCGGGGTAAGCTTTCGGTTCTCACCGTTGCTTCACTATATTTAACATGTTAATTAAAAGCCAAGGGCGGTTCGACCGGCCGGTATCTTTGACGGCTGCTGGGAGGAAACTATGGACAATGAGGAATTCCGCGACTGGTCAAGGCGGGCGGCCGATTGGGGCGCCGATTACCGCGCCGGCCTGCGCGACCGCCCGGTGCGGCCAGCGATCGCGCCCGGCGAGATTTTCAGGAGCATCGAAGCCTCGCCACCCGAAATGCCCGAGCCGATGGAGAAGATCTTCGCCGATTTCGAAGAAAAGATCGTGCCGGGCATGACGCATTGGCAGCATCCGCGCTTCTTCGCCTATTTCCCGGCCAATGCGGCGCCGGTGTCGGTCGTGGCGGAATATCTGGTCTCGGCGATGGCCGCGCAGTGCATGCTGTGGCAAACCTCGCCGGCGGCGACCGAGCTCGAGATGCGCATCGTCGACTGGATGCGCCAGGCGCTCGGCCTGCCCGAAGGCTTTTCCGGCGTCATCCAGGATTCGGCCTCGTCGGCGACGCTTGCGGCGGTGCTGACCATGCGCGAGCGCGCGCTCGACTGGCAGGGCAACAGACAAGGCCTCGCCGGGCAGGGCAAGTTGCGCGTCTATTCCTCCGACCAGGTCCATACCTCGATCGATCGCGCCATCTGGGTCTCCGGCATCGGCGAGGAAAACCTCGTCCGCATCCCGGTCAGCGGACGTTTTCGCGCCATGGACAGGGCCGCGCTGGAGGCGGCGATCATTGCCGATCGCAAGGCCGGCCTGTTGCCCGCGGGCATCATCGCCTGCGTCGGCGGTACCAGCACCGGCGGCACAGACGACATCGCGGCGGTGGCGGAGGTCGCGAAGCGGCACGGGCTTTACCTGCATGTCGATGCAGCCTGGGCCGGGTCGGCGATGATCTGCCCGGAATACCGGCATTTCTGGACAGGCGTCGAGGGCGCCGATTCCATCGTCTTCAATCC
This sequence comes from Mesorhizobium sp. CNPSo 4661, assembly GCF_057784215.1. Taxonomy (NCBI): domain Bacteria; kingdom Pseudomonadati; phylum Pseudomonadota; class Alphaproteobacteria; order Hyphomicrobiales; family Phyllobacteriaceae; genus Mesorhizobium; species Mesorhizobium sp. CNPSo 4661. The sequence goes on from NZ_JBWGIO010000011.1 coordinate 242,671, forward strand.
CCACAAATGGCTGGGTGCGCAGTTCGACTGCTCGATCCAGTTCGTGCGCCAGCCCGAAGACCTGGTGCGCACGCTGGCGATCAAGCCGGACTATCTGAAGACCCGCGGTCATGACGGCATCATCAACTATTCGGAATGGTCGGTGCCGCTCGGGCGCCGCTTCCGTGCGCTCAAACTCTGGTTCCTGCTTCGCGCCCATGGCCTCGAAGGCTTGCGCAACATGATCCGCAACCATGTCGCCTGGAGCGAAGGGCTTGCCGCGCGGCTGGCCCGGGAAGCGGATTTCGAGCTCAGCAGCGAGCCGATGCTGTCGCTCTTCTCGTTCCGGCATCGCGCGGCACCAGGCATCGATCCTGACGAGCACAATCTGCATCTGGTCGACGCCATCAATGCCGATGGCCGCATCTATCTCACGCAGACGAGGGTCGACGGGCGCGTGGCGATACGCTTTCAGGCGGGACAGTTCGAGTCGACGGCAGCGGATGTCGACGCAGCGTTCGACGTCATAACCGAGATCGCCCGGCGCCCGTCCTGAGGCGGCGGACGTGTTCCGAACTGGTTTGCCTTTTGCAATCAGGTGATTTTCGTTAGCCGGCTTATACCTTTTCTTCGCTTTCGTTTTCCGATATAGACGGAAAAAACGAAAATGGAGGACCAGCAATGTTTCTTTCGCCACGCCATGCCGAGATCATCCAGATGGCGAAAGACCATGGCCGGGTGCTGGTCGACGACCTGGCGACGCATTTCAATGTGACGCCGCAGACCATCCGCAAGGACCTCAACGATCTGTGCGATCAGCGACTGCTGACCCGCATCCATGGCGGCGCCTTGTTTCCGTCCGGCATCGAGAACATGGAGTACGAGGCGCGCCGCAAGATCGCCGCCGACGAGAAGGAAGCGATCGGCAGCGCTGCGGCGCGTCTGATTCCGGACAATGCCTCGCTGTTCATCAATATCGGCACCACCACCGAGGCAGTCAGCAAGGCGCTGCTCGACCATAACGGGCTTATGGTCATTACCAATAACATCAATGTTGCCAATAGGATGCGTATCTATCCTACCATCGAGGTGGTGATCGCCGGCGGCGTGGTGCGCGGTTCCGACGGCGGCATTGTCGGCGAAGCGGCCGTCGATTTCATTCGTCAGTTCAAGGTCGATTACGCCGTCATCGGCGCCTCGGCGATCGACCATGACGGGGCGCTGCTCGACTTCGATTTCCGCGAGGTGAAAGTCGCGCAGGCCATCATCGCGAATGCCCGCCACGTCATCCTGGTCTCCGACCAGACCAAGTTCGAGCGCACGGCGCCGGTTCGGATCGGCCATCTCTCGCAGGTGAATACCTTCATCACCGATCGTTGCGAGATCCCGTCGATCCGCCGGATCTGCGAGGAAACCGAGGTCCGGCTCATCGAGACGGCGCTCGAATAGGCGCGTACCACGGCTGGCTCACGCAGCGGTGATATTTCGTTTGACATTCGGTTTGAGTTCGAAATAATTCCGTCACGGTTTCGTAAAACACAAAAATGGTGCAATGCGAAATCGTTGGAGGACTCCTTGGACGCAATTCCGATCCATGACATTTTCGTCATCGGCGGCGGCATCAACGGCTGCGGCATAGCCCGCGACGCTGTCGGTCGCGGGTTTTCAGTATACCTCGCCGAGATGAACGATCTGGCGAGCGGGACCTCGTCAGGCTCGACCAAGCTCATCCATGGCGGCCTTCGCTATCTCGAATTCTACGAGTTCCGGCTGGTGCGCGAAGCGCTGATGGAGCGCGAGGTTCTGTGGAAGAACGCGCCGCACATCATCTGGCCGATGCGCTTCGTGCTGCCTTACGCCAAGGGCCTCAGGCCCGCCTGGCTGATCCGGCTCGGGCTGTTCCTCTACGATCATATCGGCGGGCGCAAGCTCCTGCCGGCGACGAAGACGCTGGACATGGCCAGCGATCCGGCAGGCAAGCCGCTCAAGCCATTGTTTCGCAAGGCTTTCGAATATTCGGATGGTTGGGTCAATGACGCGCGCCTGGTGGCGCTGAACGCCCGCGACGCCGCCGACCGGGGCGCCATTATCCGCACCCGCACCAAGGTCGTCAGCGCGCAGCGCGACGGTTCGACCTGGATCATCAAGACGCAGAACCTGCTTACGGGTGAAAACGAAGAAGTTCGCGCGCGGCTTCTCGTCAACGCCGCCGGCCCCTGGGTCGATCACGTGCTCTCGACCGCCGTCGGCCAGAACGACGTCCACAATGTCCGCCTCGTGCAGGGCAGCCACATTGTCATCGCCAAGAAGTTCGACGATCCGCGGGCCTATTTCTTCCAGAACAAGGATGGCCGCATCATCTTCGCCATTCCTTACGAGGAAGAATTCACGCTGATCGGCACCACCGACCGCGACTATCCCGGCGATCCGCATGACGTGAAGATCTCCGATACGGAGATCGACTATCTGTGCGCCGCGGCGAGCGAATATTTCGCGCAACCGGTAAAACGCGCCGACATCGTCTGGACCTATTCGGCGGTGCGCCCGCTCTATGACGACGGCGCCTCGAAGGCGCAGGAGGCGACGCGCGACTATGTGCTGAAGGCCGATGGCGGGGAGGGCGTCGCCCCGCTGGTCAACGCCTTTGGCGGCAAGATCACGACCTTCCGCCGGCTGGCGGAATCGATGCTGGAGAAGATCGAAGGTTTTCTCGGCAAGCGCGGCAAGCCTTGGACGCATGACGCGCCGCTGCCGGGTGGCGATTTCCCCGCGACCGGTTTCGATGCCCAGGTCGCCAGGCTGAAGACCACCTATCCGTTCCTGGACCAGCGGCTGGCGCGTCGCTTTACCCGGCTCTACGGCACGCGCGCGGAAAAGCTGCTCGGCCTCGCCAAGTCGAATGCGGATCTCGGCCGCAATTTCGGCGCCGACCTTTACGAGGCCGAGGTGCGCTATCTGGTCGAAAACGAATGGGCGGTCGCCGCCGAGGACGTGCTGTGGCGGCGCACCAAGCGCGGCCTGCATTTCAGCCGCGAGCAGACGGCGGCGCTGGAAGAATTCATGCGCGGACTGAGCAACCGTCATGTCGCGGCGGCGGAATGAGGATCGACCGCTGATGCGCAAGGCCTGGGAGGAGGCGTGATGCTGGAACTGAGGAACGTGACGAAGACGGTCGGCGCGCAGGAGCATATCCGCGACGTGTCGCTGACGCTTCAGCACGGCTCGCTGAATGTCCTGCTTGGGCCGACGCTTTCCGGCAAGACCAGCCTGATGCGGCTGATGGCGGGCCTCGACGCGCCGACTTCCGGCTCGGTCTGGTTCGACGGCAAGGACGTCACCGGGCAGAAGGTGCAGAAGCGCAACGTCGCCATGGTCTACCAGCAGTTCATCAACTATCCGGCGATGACGGTCTACGAGAACATCGCCTCGCCGCTCAGGGTGGCCGGCGTCGAGCAGGCGAAGATCGACAAGGAAGTGCGCAACGCGGCCGCGCTCTTGAAGCTCACGCCCTTTCTCGACCGCACGCCGCTCAACCTGTCCGGAGGCCAGCAGCAGCGCACCGCGCTTGCCCGCGCCATCGTCAAGAATGCCAGCCTGGTGCTGCTCGATGAGCCCTTGGCCAATCTCGACTACAAGCTGCGCGAGGAATTGCGCGCCGAATTGCCGAAGATCTTTGCCGCCACCGGCACCATTTTCGTCTATGCGACGACCGAACCGCACGAGGCGCTGCTGCTGGGCGGCAACACGGCCACGCTGTCGGAAGGCCGCGTCACGCAGTTCGGCCCGACGGTCGAGGTGTTCCGCAAGCCTGTCGACCTGGTGACGGCACGGACCTTCGCCGACCCGCCGCTCAACACCATCGTGCTCTCCAAGAAGGGGGCGGACTTCCTGCTCGAAGGCGGTGTCAAGCTGCCGGTGCCGCCGGAACTCAACGGCATTCCCGATGCCAGCTACACGATCGGCTTCCAGCCGCATCACCTGTCGCTGGGGCGGCCGAACGCTTCAGCCGTGCCCGTGCGGGCGAAGGTCACCATCACGGAGATCACCGGCTCGGAAAGCTTCGTCCATATGGATTTCGCCGATGCGCGCTGGGTCATGCTTGCGCATGGCATTCTCGATTTCGAGACCGATGACGAGGTCGAGGTGTTCATCGACCCGCGCCACATCATGGTGTTCGACCAGAACGGCCGCGCCGTGACGGCGTCGAAACTGGCGGCCTGAGGAGCAAACGATGGCGCGTATTGATGTCAACCACATCCGCCACTCCTACCTGCCCAACCCGCAGAAGGATTCAGATTTCGCGTTGAAAGAGGTGCACCACATCTTCGAGGATGGCGGCGCCTATGCACTGCTCGGGCCGTCGGGTTGCGGCAAGACCACCTTGCTCAACATCATTTCGGGACTTCTGCACCCCTCGCACGGCCAGCTTTTGTTCAACGGCCGGGACGTGACCAAACTGTCGACGCAGGAGCGCAACATCGCGCAGGTGTTCCAGTTCCCGGTCATCTACGACACCATGACCGTCTACGACAATCTGGCCTTCCCGCTGCGCAACCGCCGCGTGCCGGAAGCCGATGTCGACCGCAAGGTGCGCGAGACGCTCGACATGATCGATCTCGCTTCGCTGGCCAAGAAGAAGGCGCGCGGGCTCACCGCCGACCAGAAGCAGAAGATCTCGCTTGGCCGCGGCCTGGTGCGCTCGGACGTCAACGCCATCCTGTTCGACGAGCCGCTGACGGTGATCGACCCGCATATGAAGTGGGTGCTGCGCTCGCAGTTGAAGCAGTTGCACCGCCGCTTCGGCTACACCATGGTCTATGTCACGCATGACCAGACCGAGGCGCTGACCTTCGCCGACCAGGTCGTCGTCATGTATGACGGCGGCATCGTCCAGATCGGCACGCCGGCCGAATTGTTCGAGCGTCCGCGCCACACCTTTGTCGGTTATTTCATCGGCTCGCCGGGCATGAATGTGCTGCCGGTTGCGCTGGAAGGCAGGACGGCGAAGCTCGGCGCGCAGCGCATCGAATTGCCGGGCGTGCCGAAGGCCGAAGCCGGCGCCGTCGAGCTCGGCATCCGCCCCGAATATGTGCGGCTCGGCCGCGAAGGCATGTCCGTCCAGGTCAGCAAGGTCGAGGATGTCGGCCGCCACAAGGTGGTGCGCGCCAATCTCGAGGGCAAGGAGATCGCGGCGGTCATCGGCGAGGACGACGAGGTGCCTGCCGAGCCGAAAGTCCGCTTCGATCCCGCCGGCATCAACATCTACGCCAACTCCTGGCGCGTCGAGATGGGGGCATAGATGGACAAGACCTGGAACAACAAGGCCTGGTTCCTCGTGCTGCCGGTGCTGGTGCTGGTTGCGTTCTCGGCCGTCATCCCGCTGATGACCGTCGTCAACTATTCGGTTCAGGACACGTTCGGCAACAACGTCTTCTTCTGGGCAGGCACAGAGTGGTTCGAGGAATTGCTGCATTCGTCCCGCTTCTGGGAAGCGATGGTCCGCAACCTGATCTTCTCCTTCATCATCCTGGCGATCGAGGTGCCGCTCGGCATCTTCGTCGCGCTCAACATGCCGAAGAAGGGCTGGGGCGTGCCGGTCTGCCTGGTGCTGATGGCGCTGCCGCTGCTGATCCCGTGGAATGTCGTCGGCACCATCTGGCAGGTGTTCGGCCGCAACGACATCGGCCTGCTCGGTTACTATGTCAAGGCGCTCGGCATCGACTACAACTACGTGCAGGATCCGATCGACGCCTGGGTCACAGTCATCATCATGGATGTCTGGCACTGGACGAGCCTGGTCGTGCTGCTTTGCTATGCCGGCCTGGTCTCCATTCCCGATGCCTTCTACCAGGCGGCCAAGATCGACGGCGCCTCGCGCTGGGCGGTGTTCCGCTACATCCAGCTGCCTAAGATGCAGCGCGTGCTTCTGATCGCCGTGCTTTTGCGCTTCATGGACAGTTTCATGATCTACACCGAACCCTTCGTCGTCACCGGCGGCGGTCCCGGAAACTCGACAACCTTCCTTTCGATCGATCTCGTCAAGACCGCGCTCGGCCAGTTCGATCTCGGTCCGGCGGCGGCGATGTCGCTGGTCTACTTTCTGATCGTCCTTTTGCTGTCATGGGTCTTCTACACCGTGATGACCAACTACGACGCGGAGCGCTGAGATGAGCGGCGCCAACGAAAGAACGGACAGAGTGAGCGAGACAGCGGTTTCCGAAGGACTGGCCAGCACCCTGTCGCAGGATGAAGTGGCGCGGCTGATGCGGCGCCGCGGCGAGGAATCGCGCTGGTGGTGGATCGTGCCGACGATCTACATCTTCGTCTTGCTGCTGCCGATCTACTGGCTCGTCAATATGAGCTTCAAGACGAATGAGGAAATCATCTCTTCGCTGACGCTCTACCCGCACGCGCCGACGCTGAACAATTACTACATCATCTTTACGCAGTCGGCCTGGTACTCGGGTTACATCAATTCCATCACCTATGTTGTGATGAACATGGTGATTTCGGTCGCCGTCGCACTGCCGGCGGCCTATGCCTTCTCGCGCTACCGCTTCCTCGGCGACAAGCACCTTTTCTTCTGGCTGTTGACCAACCGCATGGCGCCGCCGGCAGTCTTCGCGCTGCCGTTCTTCCAGCTTTACTCGGCCTTCGGCCTTATCGACACCCATATCGCGGTGGCGCTGGCGCACTGCCTGTTCAACGTGCCGCTGGCGGTGTGGATCCTGGAGGGTTTCATGTCCGGAGTGCCGAAGGAGATCGACGAGACCGCCTATATCGACGGCTATTCCTTCCCGCGCTTCTTCGTGAGGATCTTCATGCCATTGATCGCCAGCGGCATTGGCGTCGCCTGCTTCTTCTGCTTCATGTTCTCATGGGTGGAACTGCTGATCGCCCGCACGCTGACCACCACTGACGCCAAGCCGATTGCCGCCACCATGACCCGCACCGTTTCGGCCGCCGGCATGGACTGGGGCCTGCTTGCTGCCGCCGGCGTGCTCACGCTGATCCCCGGCGCTTTGGTCATCTGGTTCGTGCGAAATTATATCGCCAAGGGCTTTGCCCTGGGGAGGGTCTAAGCCATGAACCTCGACTTCTCCTGGATGGCGTGGACGTGGCCGACGGCCGCTTTCTTCATCGTCATTGCACTGATGCTCTGCGGCATGGGCGTCTGGGAATATGTCTCGCCGGGTGGCAACCCGCGCGTCGGCGTGCTGCGCTTCGAAACGACGCGCGGTGACCGTCTCTTCCTATCGCTGCTCGGCAGCGCGTTTATCCATCTCGCTTGGCTGGGTCTCGTTGGGCCTAACCTGTGGTGGGCTCTCGCTCTCTCCGTGGTCTACGCCATCGGCGTGTTCCGTTACGTATAGAGGGGGAAATAGCTGGAGCGACCGCGTGCTGGCGGCCGCTCCATATCGCACTTGAAACCTTTAACTGTGGAGGAAACACATGCGACGGCAATTTTTAACATCAACGACTGCCCTTGTCCTATTGCTCGGCGCGGGCCACGCCTATGCCGGTATGGACGAAGCAAAAGCCTTTCTCGACAAGGAGATAGGCCCTCTATCGACGCTTTCGCGCGCCGATCAGGAAAAGGAAATGCAGTGGTTTGTCGACGCTGCCAAGCCGTTCGCCGGCATGGACATCAAGGTCGTCTCCGAAACCTTGACCACGCACCAGTACGAATCGCAGGTGCTGGCTCCGGCGTTCACAGCAATCACCGGCATCAAGGTCACGCATGACGTCATCCAGGAAGGCGACGTCGTCGAAAAGATCCAGACCCAGATGCAGACCGGCCAGAACATCTATGACGGCTGGGTCAACGACTCCGACCTGATCGGCACTCACTGGCGCTACCAGCAGGTGCGCAACCTGACCGACTGGATGGCTGGCGAGGGCAAGGACGTCACCGATCCGATGCTCGACGTCGACGACTTCATCGGCACCAAGTTCACCACCGCGCCGGACAAGAAGCTCTACCAGCTTCCCGACCAGCAGTTCGCGAACCTCTATTGGTTCCGCTACGACTGGTTCAATGACGAGAAGAACAAGGCCGACTTCAAGGCGAAATACGGCTACGACCTTGGCGTGCCGGTCAACTGGTCGGCCTATGAGGACATCGCTGAATTCTTTACCGGCCGCGACGTCGGCGGCAAGAAGGTCTATGGCCACATGGACTACGGCAAGAAGGACCCGTCGCTCGGCTGGCGGTTCACCGACGCCTGGCTGTCGATGGCCGGCAACGGCGACAAGGGCCTGCCGAACGGCCTGCCGGTCGACGAATGGGGCCTCAAGGTCGATGAGAATTCTCGTCCAGTCGGCTCCTGCGTCGCGCGCGGCGGCGACACCAACGGCCCGGCCTCGGTCTATGCGATCCAGAAATACCTCGACTGGTTGAAGGCCTATGCGCCGCCGGAAGCGCAAGGCATGACTTTCTCTGAATCGGGTCCGGTTCCGTCGCAGGGCAACGTCGCCCAGCAGATATTCTGGTACACCGCCTTCACCGCCGACATGGTCAAGCCCGGCCTGCCGGTGATGAATGACGACGGCACGCCGAAATGGCGTATGGCGCCGTCGCCGCACGGCTCCTACTGGAAGGACGGCATGAAGCTCGGCTACCAGGACGTCGGCTCGTGGACGTTGATGAAGTCGACGCCGACCGACCGCGCCAAGGCCGCCTGGCTTTATGCGCAGTTTGTTATCTCCAAGACCGTGGACGTGAAGAAGAGCCATGTCGGCCTGACCTTCATCCGCGACTCCACGATCCACGACAAGAGCTTCACCGAACGCGCTCCCAAGCTCGGCGGCTTGATCGAGTTCTACCGCTCGCCGGCGCGCGTGCAGTGGACCCCGACCGGCACCAACGTTCCGGACTATCCGAAGCTGGCGCAGCTCTGGTGGCAGAATATCGGTGACGCCTCGTCGGGCGCCAAGTCGCCGCAGGAAGCCATGAATGGACTCTGCGCCGATCAGGAGAAGGTCCTCGAACGTATCGAGAAGTCGGGCGTCCAGGGCGATATCGGTCCGAAGATGGCCGAAGAGCATGACCTTGCCTACTGGAACGCCGACGCGGTCAAGAAGGGCAACCTCGCGCCGCAGCTGAAACTCGACAACGAGAAGGAAAAGCCGGTCACCATCAACTACGACGAGCTGGTGAAGAGCTGGCAGAAGTAACAACTGCATGACACGGGCGGGCGCGTCCGTTTAGAAACTGTGGGGGAGGCGGCCTGCCGTCTCCCCCATTGCATGAATGGTGGAGGAAGTGGAATGAGCGGTTTTGTGCTGGCCATCGACCAGGGAACGACCTCGACCCGGGCGATCCTGTTCGACGACAACATGAAGGTCGCCGGCACCGGCCAGCAGGAATTCGCGCAGCATTATCCGGCTTCCGGCTGGGTCGAGCATGACCCGGAAGACATCTGGGCGAGCGTTCTCGTCACGGTGAAATCGGCGTTGAAGGCCGCCGGTCGCGCGGCATCGGATGTCGCCGCGATCGGCATCACCAACCAGCGCGAGACGGTCGTCATCTGGGACAAGGCGACCGGCAAGCCGATCCATAACGCGATCGTCTGGCAGGATCGCCGCACCGCGCCGCTCTGCCAGAAGCTCAAGAAGCAGGGACTGGAGAAGACATTCACGAAGAAGACCGGCCTGCTGCTCGATCCCTATTTCTCCGGCACCAAGATCGCCTGGACGCTGGACAAGGTGAAGGGCGCCAGGAAGCGCGCCGAGAAGGGCGAGTTGCTCGCCGGCACCATAGATAGTTTCCTGATCTGGCGGCTGACTGGCGGCAAGGTTCATGCCACCGATGCCACCAACGCCTCGCGCACGCTGGTCTACAACATCGAGAAGAATGTCTGGGACGACGAACTGCTTTCGATCCTGAAGATCCCGGCCGCGATCCTGCCGCAGGTGAAGGATTGCGCCGACGATTTCGGCGTCACCGAAAAGAACCTGTTCGGGACCGAAATGCGAATCCTCGGCGTGGCCGGGGACCAGCATGCGGCGACCATCGGCCAGGCCTGCTTCGAGCCCGGCATGATGAAATCGACCTACGGTACGGGCTGCTTCGCGCTGCTCAACACCGGCGCCGATCTGGTGCGCTCGAAGAACCGACTGCTCACCACGATCGCCTACCGGCTCAACGGCAAGACCACCTACGCGCTGGAGGGCTCGATCTTCATCGCGGGCGCCGCCGTGCAATGGCTGCGCGACGGCATCAAGGTGATCGGCAAGGCAGAGCAAAGCGGTGCGCTTGCGGCGACCGCCGACCCGGCGCAACAAGTCTATCTGGTGCCGGCCTTTGTCGGCCTCGGCGCGCCGCACTGGGACGCGGACGCGCGCGGTGCCATCTTCGGCCTGACGCGCAATTCGGGCCCGGCCGAGTTCGCGCGCGCGGCATTGGAATCCGTCGCCTACCAGACGCGCGACCTGCTCGACGCCATGCGCAAGGACTGGAAAGGCGCCTCGGCCAAGACGGTGCTCCGCGTCGACGGCGGCATGGTGGCCTCCGACTGGACCATGCAGCGGCTCGCCGACATTCTCGACGCGCCGGTCGACCGTCCGACGATCCTGGAGACGACCGCGCTGGGCGCGGCGTGGCTCGCGGGATCGAAGGCGGGCGTGTGGCCGAAGGCAAAGGAATTCGCCAAGAGCTGGGCGCTGGAACGGCGTTTCAAGCCGGAGATGGACGCCGCGACGCGCGGCGCGAAACTCGCCGGATGGCGCGATGCGGTGCGCAGGACGCTGAGCACGACCTGAGATCGGAAAAGAGAGAGCCCGCGCCTCTCGAGGCGCGGGCTCAGTCAACGACCCTGGGTACTGACTGGAGGCCGTCAGTAGGGCGAGATGCACTGCTGACGCGGGCCGTTGTAAGGCTGGAAGGTGTTGTCCGAGGCACGATACGAGCGGTAGCGGTCGTAGCACCACTCAACATGCGAGTTGCCGCGATAGACGCGGTTATTCTCGCTGTTGACGATCGCGCCGGTGATCAATGCGCCCGTCGCGAAAGCGGCAAGCGGGAACCAGTAGTCGCCATGACGGCGATAGCCGTGGCGGTATTCGCGATAGCCGCGATGGCCATTCCAATACATGCCGTCATTGCGCGAAAAACGCTGACCGCCGCGCCAATGGTTATGCCTCCAGCGGAAATCGCGCTCGGCGACCGTCTGGACATCGGACGAAGCCGGCGAAGCCTGCGGGACGAACACCTGCGCGGCATTGGCGGGGACCGCCGCGGCGGCGGCAAACGAAACCGACAAGGTGGCGGCAAGCAAGCCCGACACGATCTTTTTCATGGATCTTCTCCTTGAGAGGGTTGGTTTGACGTCCCTGTGCCGGAAAAACGGAAAATGATCGCGATGGTTCCCGTTTGATTCCCAAGCCGTTGTTATTTCGCCAACTTCTGAGATATCCGGGCGGTTGGAAACCGCTATCGGGGTCGACGCGACGGATGCACAATTGCCGGCCGTCAAAATTCGCCAGACCCGTTGATAACTCCGGCTGGCAGCCATCTTTTTCCGGTTGACCGGCCGCGGCACTCTCCCTATGTTCCGCGCAATTTCGAGGGCGGCGTTTCGAGCCCGCGGGAGCGCGTAGCTCAGCCGGTAGAGCAACTGACTTTTAATCAGTAGGTCATGGGTTCGAATCCCATCGCGCTCACCAGAATTTCAAAAATCAAAAGATGCCAGCACCGACCCGTGGGCTGCCATATCCCGTGCGACCGAAGCGGGACATCTCGTCTGCGTTCCGGGCGATCGGAACAAAAACTTATGCGCGGCTGTTTCCCCTGGTGAAGGGACTGCAATTCGGGACGCGAATAGTGGACGTATTAAATCTGGAACTGGACAGAGCCAGGCTGCGTGTCAAGCGCGCGGAGATTTCGCTCAATCATGCAAAGGAAATGCTGGATGAAGAATGCGGCGTCGGGATCAATCTCGCGCTGTGCGACCGCATAAGGTCGGAGAAGAAGCGCGTGGCGGAGGCAAGAAAGCGGCTGATGAAGATCGCTTCGACCGCCTCAGCCTGACGGGGTGACTTTCCCCAGCCAGGGGAGATCCTGCCGCGTTGCCTTGTCCCTGGACAGGGTCGTGGTTAAACTCGGGCCTGCGAGGGAGGCTCCAGGATGACACTTGACCTTTCGGTAGACGCTCAGGTTCCCAAGGCCGCGCCCAAGCCTGGAAAATATCTTTTCGGTCCGGTCGCCGACTTCCTCATGCTTGGCGGCAGCGCGTTTCTGATCCTGCCCGTGCTGTTCTTCGTGCCGCGTGAATACGAAGGCCCGTTAGCCGCGACGATGGTGGTCGTGGCCTATCTGGTGAACTACCCGCACTTCGCCCATTCCTACCAGATTTTCTACCGCAACTTCGGCCGCAAGGCGCGTGGCGACGGCTACGACAGAAGCCTGCAGCTTCGCTACATTTTCGCCGGCGTCGTCGTTCCGGCGATCATGGCATTGTTCTTTGCCTATGGCGCGGCGACGTCGAACACGCGGCTGCTCGGCTTCGCGGCCAACGCGATGTTCTTCTTCGTCGGCTGGCACTACGTCAAGCAAGGCTACGGCATGCTGATGGTCGATGCCGTCCTGAAACGCAAATTCTTCGACGATCGGGACAAGAAGGTGCTGCTCGTCAACAGCTACGTGGTGTGGATCCTGGCCTGGCTGCAGACGAATACGGCCGTGACGCGGGGGCAGTATTACGGCCTTCAATATTACACCTTCGCGGTTCCGTCCTGGATCACCGACATTGCCGTGCTGGCGGCCGTCGGATCGACGGCCGCCACGCTTTTGATGCTGGTCAACCGCTGGCGAAAAAATGGCGGCGGACTGCCTTACAACGGCATCGTGGCCTATGTCGCCTCGCTCTATCTCTGGATCCTGATCGCCAGGATAAACCCGCTCTGGCTGCTCGTGGTGCCGGCGCTCCACTCGCTCCAATACCTGGCCGTGGTGTGGCGCTATCAGACCAATGTCGAGCGAGACGTCGCGGATGCCACGCGCGATCCGGAGCCGAAAATGCTATCCGTGCTTGGGCCCCGCTACAGGCTGCGGGTGCTGGGCTTCATCATCGGGGGCGCGGCGCTTGGCTATCTCGGCTTCTGGCTGATCCCCTTCCTGCTGACCGCCCTGATCCCTTACGACAGCCAGGTTCTCGGTTCCTCATTGTTTTTCTTCATCGTGCTGATCTTCATCAATGTGCACCACTATTTCCTCGACAATGTGATGTGGCGCCGCGGCAATCCGGAAGTGTCCAAATATCTCTTCCGATAGGGAAGTCAGCGTTGTGGCCGCAGGTGCCAGATCACGCGATCAGCGAGACATTCCCGCCAGCGTGACGCTCGAGCCGTCCCGCCAGGTCGAGTTCAAGCAGCACCATCGCGATCTGCGCGGCGCTTAATCCCGTGTGGCGGATGATCTCGTCTATGCCTGTCGGCGTCGGCCCGAGCGCTTCCAGCACATCGGCGCGGTCGTTTTCGCCGGGCGGTGGCATGGCGGATATGTCGGGGGCCTCGGCAATCGGGGCGGTTCTTGGAGCCCGGGTGCCGGCGAGCGGCGCCAGCGCGCCGAGCACGTCGGCGGCCTCAGTGACGAGCGTGACACCGTCCTTGAGCAGCGCGTTGCAGCCGGCGGCGCGCGGGTCGAGCGGCGAGCCCGGCACGGCGAAGACCAGCCGGCCCATCTCGTTGGCGAGGCGGGCGCTGATCAGCGAGCCGGAGCGCTGCGCAGCCTCGACCACCACCAGTCCAAGCGCCATGCCGGCAACCAGGCGGTTGCGACGCGGGAAATCCTGGGCGCGCGGCTGCCAGCCGAACGGCATCTCCGACACGATGGCGCCGCCGCGATCGGCGATCTCATCGCACAGGCCGGCATTTTCGGGCGGGTAGGGCACATCGAGCCCACCAGCGAGCACACCGATCGTTCCGGTCGAAACGCTGCCTTTGTGCGCGGCCGTATCGATGCCGCGCGCCAGGCCCGAGACGATGGCATAGCCGTCGAGGCCGAGATCTGTTGCCAGCATCCGCGCCATCTTGATGCCGGCAAGCGAAGCGTTGCGGGCGCCGACGATCGCCACCGCGGGCAAACGGAAGACTGCGCCTTCGCCTTTCACCGCCAGCAGCGGCGGCGGGTTGTCCAGCGTCTTCAGCAGGGGCGGATAGTCGGCTTCGCCAATGCCGACAAAGCGGGCGCCGGCGCGCCGGGCAGCGTCCAGCTCGGCTTCGGCCTCGGCGACGGAAGGGATGCGGGCGATGCGATTGGCGCCGCCGGAGATCATCAGCTCGGGCAGCATTTCAAGCGCCGCTTCGGCCGAGCCGAAGCGGTTGATCAGCTCGCGAAACGAGGCAGGGCCGACATTGGGCGTGCGGATCAGCCGAAGCCAGGCAAGCCGCTGCCGGTCGCTGAGGCGCGGGCCGGCGGCCGGCGCGCTCATCCCTTCGCCCCGATCTTGCCTTCGGTGCCGGCCAGCAGCCGCGAGATGTTGGCATGATGCTTGACGATGACGATCAGACTCATCACGGCGAACAGGCCGGCGATCTGTGGCGTGCTTATGAAATAAAGCGCGATCGGCACGATCACCGCGGCAGCCAGCGCCGCCAGCGAGGAATAACGGAACAGGAAGGCCATCGCGAGCCAGACGACGGCGAAGACAAGCATGCCCTGCCAGGCAAGGCCGAGCAGCACGCCGAGATAGGTTGCGACGCCCTTGCCGCCCTTGAAGCCGAGCCAGACCGGGAAGAGATGGCCGAGGAAGGCTGCGAAACCGGCCAGAAGCCCGTAGTCCGGCGAAAAATGCCCGGCGATCAAAGCGGCGGTCGTGCCTTTCAGCGCATCGAGCAGCAGCGTGGCGGCGGCAAGGCCTTTGTTGCCTGTCCTCAGCACATTGGTCGCGCCGATATTGCCGGAGCCGATCTGGCGAACGTCGCCGAGCCCGGCCGCACGAGTGATCAAGAGCCCGAACGGGATCGAGCCGAGCAGATAGCCGAAAATGAGCGCGATCACGTAACCCATTGTTTCCCCTACATTCCTGTCGCGCATCTTGCTCTCTATGATTGAGACAATGTGCGCGATACAACCTTAATTTGCAAGAGCTCGCCTTGCTCAAGCATCAGTTGGTCATAATGGTAGAGTCGGTAGGGTTCGCCAAGCAAGCCTGTGCCGTGCAGGCTCGGAAGAGCTCAAGGTGATAGGTGGTCTGGATCAGGATGACGTTTCGTTGAATCGCCATCCTGATCCAACTCTTTGTTGGAGCATGATCTTCTGCGCAAACCCGGTTCCCACGTCTCGGGATCATGCTCTAGGCAGAAAACACCGTGCGGCCCGCGACCACCGTCTGCAGGACCTTGCCCTGCAGGCGCGCGCCTTCGAAACACGTGTTCTTCGAGCGTGAGTGCAAGCCGCTTTCGCTGACGATCCACGGCTCGTCGAGATCGACGACCGTGAGATCGGCCGGCGCGCCGGGCTTCAGCGTGCCGCCCGGCAGGCCGAACAGTCTTGCCGGCGCGGTGGACAGCGTCTCGACCAGCCGCAGCAGCGGCACGTCGCCATTGTGGTAGAGCCGAAGCGCCGCTCCCAGCAGCGTCTCCAGCCCGATGGCGCCGGCGGCGGCATCGGCAAAGGGCAGGCGCTTGGTGTCGACGTCCTGCGGGTCGTGGGAGGAGACGATGATGTCGATCGTGCCGTCCTTGATCGCCTCGATCATCGCCAGCCGGTCGTCCTCGGCGCGCAAGGGCGGGGTCAGCCGGAAGAAGGTGCGGTATTCGCCGACGTCGTTCTCGTTGAGCGACAGGTTGTGGATGGCCACACCTGCGGTGACATTGGCACCGTCGGTCTTGGCCCTGTTCACCGCGCCGGCCGCCATGGCCGACGAGATCTTGGCTGCGTGATAGGCGCCGCCGGTCAGCCGGGCCAGCGCCAGGTCGCGCTCGAGCGGAATGAGCTCCGCCTCGCGCGGGATGCCGGACAGGCCGAGCCAGCTTGCGTAGAGCCCTTCGTTCATCACGCCGGACGAAGCGAGGTCGGCGTCTTGCGTTTCATGCGCGATCACACCGCCGAAATCGCGCGCATAGGTCAGCGCCCGACGCATCACCAGGGCGTTGGCGATCGTGTGGCGGCCGTCGGTGTAGGCGACGGCGCCGGCCTCACGCAGCAGGCCGAATTCGGTCATCTCGCGGCCTTCGAGGCCCTTGGTGATCGCGGCCGCCGGGAAAATGTTGACGCTTGCGGTGTCGCGCGCCGTGCGCAGTACGAATTCGACCAGTGCCACATTGTCGATCACCGGGTCGGTGTCGGGCATCATGACGATGGAGGTGACGCCGCCGGCCGCCGCCGCGACACTTGCCGAGGCGATGGTCTCGCGATGCTCGCCGCCGGGTTCGCCGATGAAGACACGCGCGTCGACAAGGCCTGGAATGATCGTCTTGCCGGCGCAGTCAACGACGGTGGCGCCTTCCGGCACGCCCTGGTTCAACGCCGCTTTTCCGGCCGCGACGATCTTGCGGCCGTCGACGACGACGCTGCCGATCTCGTCCACGCCGCGCGACGGGTCGACGATGTGCGCCTTGCTGAAGACGGTCACGCTCATGCGCCGCGCCCCTCATGGTTGCGGCGTGGATCGAGCAGCGCCTCCATGACCGCCATGCGCACGGCGACCCCCATCTCCACCTGTTCCTGGATGACGCTTTGCGGTCCGTCGGCGATCTCGGAGGCGATCTCGACGCCGCGGTTCATCGGGCCGGGATGCATGACCAGCGCATCGTCCTTGGCGGCTTTCAGCTTTTCGGCATCGAGGCCGAAATAGCGGAAATATTCGCGGATCGAGGGCACGAAGGCGCCTTCCATGCGCTCGCGCTGCAGGCGCAGCATCATCACCACGTCGGCGTCCTTCAGGCCCTCGGCCATCGAGCGCGCGACGATCACGCCCATCCTGTCGATGCCGGACGGCAGCAATGTCGAGGGCGCGACGACGCGCACCTGCGCGCCCAGCGCGTTCAGAAGCATGATGTTGGAGCGGGCGACGCGCGAATGCAGGATATCGCCGCAGATCGCCACGATCAGCTTCGACAACGGTCCCTTGGCGCGGCGGATGGTCAGCGCATCGAGCAGCGCCTGCGTCGGGTGCTCATGCGCGCCGTCGCCGGCATTGACCACCGAGCAGCCGACCTTCTGCGCCAGCAGTGCCGCGGCCCCGGCCGACTGGTGGCGGATGATCAGGATGTCAGGGCGCATGGCATTGAGTGTCATGGCCGTATCGATCAGCGTCTCGCCCTTCTTCACCGAGGAGCTCGCCACCGACATGTTCATGACATCGGCGCCAAGGCGCTTGCCGGCAAGCTCGAAGGACGACTGCGTGCGGGTCGATGCCTCGTAGAACAGGTTGATCTGGGTGCGGCCGCGCAGTGTCGAGGTCTTCTTTTCCGATTGCCGCGAGATCGCCACGGCCTGGTCTGCCCGATCAAGCAACAGCTCGATATCGGCGGGGGAAAGATCGCGGATGCCCAGAAGATGGCGGTGGGGAAAGAGCGGCAGGGACGAAGCGTCGGTCATCTCAAGGCGCTGCTATAGGGTGCGGTCCAGCCTGCCGCAAGCGCCAGCTTTGGATTGCGGGCGTTCTCCCCGGTATTTTCGCTGCGTGGCTTGGGCTATAAGGCGGCGATGGCTTCGGATTCGCGACCGCGGCCTTCAAGATGCAAGGACCCTTCTGCCAATTGAAGGATTGGGCGTGACCGACGACGTGATCAACCAGCCGCCGCCGCTGACGGGCGGCAACGCATGGCGGGGCGATCCGTTGCTCATCCAGCTCGCCGAGCGTTTTTCCGACCCCGTGCGCAAGGATCTCGACGGGCTTGGCCGTTTCGTGATGACGCAGGAGGCCCAGGAGCTCGCTCGCCTCGCCAACACCGACACGCCGAAATTGCGGACGCACGACCGCCAGGGCCGCCGTCTCGACCTGGTCGAATATCATCCGGCCTATCACGCCTTGATGCGCCGCTCCGTCGCCGGCGGCCTGCATTCTTCCGTGTGGGAAAACGGCGATGCCGAGATCGGCCGCCGCCACCAGGTGAGGGCGGCGCGCTTCTACCTGACCGCCGAGCTCGAGACCGGACATCTTTGCCCGATCACCATGACCAGCGCCTCGCTGGCGGCCTTGATGGCGAGTCCGAAGCTGTTCCGCGAATGGGCGCCGCGCGTGACGACGCGCAAATACGACCAGACGCAGAAGCCGCCGGTGCAGAAGACCGGACTGACGCTCGGCATGGGCATGACCGAGAAGCAGGGTGGCACCGACGTGCGCGCCAACACCACCAGGGCGGAGCGCACCGGAAGCGGTTTCTACCGGTTGACCGGACACAAATGGTTCATGTCGGCACCGATGTCGGACGCCTTCCTGGTGCTGGGACAGGCTCCGGAGGGACTGTCCTGTTTTCTCGTCCCGCGCATCCTGGGCGACGGTTCCGGCAACGGTTTCCGCTTCCAGCGGCTGAAGGACAAGCTCGGCAACCGCTCGAACGCCTCGTCGGAGGTGGAGTTCGTCAACGCGATCGGTGAGATGGTCGGCGACCCGGGCGCGGGCGTGAAGACGATCATGGACATGGTGACGCTGACCCGGCTCGACTGCGCGGTCGCTTCGTCGGCGCTGATGCGGGCGGGCCTCGCCGAGGCCGTTCACCACACGCGCCATCGCCAGGTGTTCGGCTCGAACCTGATCGACCAGCCGCTGATGCAGCGGGTTCTGGCCGACATGGCGCTCGACGTCGCCGCGGCCACGGCGCTGTCGTTCCGGCTGGCGCGTTCTTTCGACGAGGCGGCGAGCGATCGCGGCGAGGCAGCCTTTGCCCGCGCCATGACGCCTGTCGTCAAATACTGGGTCTGCAAGATCGCGCCGCAGCTGCTTTACGAGGCGATGGAATGCCTCGGCGGCAACGGTTACGTCGAGGAAGCGCCGCTTGCCCGCTACTACCGGGAGGCGCCGGTCAACGCGATCTGGGAGGGCTCGGGCAATGTCATGGCGCTCGACGTGCTGCGCGTGCTTGGCCGTGCGCCCGGCTTGTTCGATGAAGTGCTGGCCGGCATCGACCGCGACCTCGGCGCCGGCGGGCGCGGCACCATCGGCGTGCTGAAGGCGGCCATGCAGGTGGCGGCGACCGACCAGGGCTCGGCGCGCCTGCTCACGGAACAGCTCGCGCTTTCGGCCGCCGCGGCGGAGCTTCGCAGGCTGGGAGCAGGGCGGATCGCCGACGCCTTCGTCGAAACGCGGCTCGGCGGCCAGTGGCGCACCACCTACGGCATGCTCGATTCGCGCCACGACGCGCGCATGATCGTCGACACGCTCTATCCTCCGGTGACCTGATCCGGCTCTAGATCAAAGAGATAGAACATGATGCCGAGAAACCGCTTCACACCTTTCCGCATCATGCTCTAACGGCACATTGCCGATCTGTGGATAGCTGTTAACCTTAACAAATGGTTTCCGTTGCGGCGAGCCGTTGCAAAGCCCAATCTCCGCTTTGGAGTAGGGAACGGTTAACCATGACCTCCTCGAGCTCCGCCAGCGGGAAGCGTATGCGGCACGTGTTGAGCTCAGTTCTGGCCTTGCATTGGGCGGTGGTTTTCGCCCTGCTTGCCTATATCTGCATGGACCGCAGCCGCGGCATAGCGGCGGCGCTTGGTGTGCTTGGCCTCTCACTCCAGGGCAGCCGGTTTCCCGAGCTTGATAATGTTGCCGTGGTCGCACCGCTTTCGATCGCGCTTTTGACCGTCGCCGTGTTGTTCTGCTGGGCCTTTGTCGAAACGCTGTTGAACGCAACGGCAAGGCCGGACGCGGGCGAGAGCGTGGCGCGGATCGCCTTCATCTCGGCATCCTTCCTGCTTTCGGTGATCCTCATCGGCGGCGTGGCGCAGGGGATCGATGGCCTGTTCATGATCGTCGCCATCCAGATGACGGCGCTGCTTGCCTCCTACATCGCCGTGCTGGCCGAACGCCGCTCCACCTTCGCCGCAATGAATCTGCCCGAGGGCGATATTCGCGCCGCCTCGCGCATGGCGATGGGGGCCGCGCACAGTTCGCTTCTTTCCCGTATATCCGGCCGCCCGGAAAACAAGCCTGGAGGCAGGCGCTGATGCGCACGATATTCACACTCTGGGCTGCTCCGATGGCCATCTTCTGGGGATGGTTCTTCCTATCGGCCAATGACATGAATTTCGGCTACGCGATGCTGAGCCGACAGGTGCACGATTTCGCTTTCCAGCTCTATGGCCAGATGCTCGGCGTCGATCCGGCTATCATCCCGGGCATGGTGGCGCGGACCTGCGTTTTCGACTTTTTCCTGCTCATGGGGCTTTGGGCCTTCCGCCGCCGGCACAACATCGCCGAATGGATCAGGCAGCGCCGGCAGGGCGATATCAGCTCCGATCGGCTCGGCCGAGCGACTGAAGCCGGTCCAACGCTCCCTGCAGAATAAAGGCGGCGGCCGCCGAATCGATCTTGCCGGCGCGCTTCTTGCGCGAGAAATCCATCTCGATCAGTGTCCGCTCGGCCGCGACCGTCGACAACCGCTCGTCCCACAGAACGAAGGGCAGGTCGCAAAGCGGTGCCATGTTGCGGACGAAGGCGCGCGATTTTTGCGCACGAGGCCCTTCCGAGCCGTCCATGTTGATGGGAAGGCCGAGCACGATGGCGCCGACGCCGTCCTTCTCGAGTTGAGCAAGCAGTTGGGCGGCATCGAGCGAAAACTTCTTGCGCAGGATGACCGGGCGCGGATGGGCGAAGGACAGCCCGCGATCGGAAACCGCCACGCCGATCGTCTTATCGCCGAGATCGAGCCCGGCGAGCGTCCTGCCGCCGGCGAGCCGCTCCGGCAGGTCCTCGATTGAAATAATGCCCAACGGCTTGTCCTGACATCCGGGCGTCACATCCTTTTGACGGTGGGAAGCGCCGCGCTACTTTCAATTTGCCGCCAGCGTTCTATCTTCCGGCAACGGAAAAATCGAGGAAGCATTCATGAAACTGACCTGGTACGGACATTCGGCATTCCGCGTCGAGACCAAGGACGCCACCATCCTCATCGATCCCTATCTGGTTGGCAATCCGTCCTGGACGGGCGGGTGGGAAG